>NZ_JAGXKC010000130.1:0-1049 GCF_019091045.1 Stenotrophomonas sp. GbtcB23
GTGGGGTACTTGGCGTACAGCCATTCTCCCTTGAGGGTGGCGAAAACCCGCTCTACGACGGCGTTGTCCCAGCAATTTCCCTTGCGGCTCATGCTCTGCGTAACTCCGTTGTCGCGCAGGATTTCGGCCATGGCGTGGCTGGTGTATTGCCGGCCTTGATCGGAGTGAAAAAGCAGGCCCGCTTTGGGACGGCGCTGTTTCAATGCTCCTCGCAACGCCCTGACGGCCAGCCAGGCATTTGCTTCATGGGAATGAGCCCATCCCACGATCCGTCGGGCATATAGGTCCACAACAATCGCCAGATACAGCCAGCCCTGCTGGGTCGGGATATAGGTGATGTCGCCTGCCCATACTTGGTTCGGTGCCTCCGGATTGAACTGACGATCCAGCACATTGGGAACGGTCAGGGCCTGTGGCCCAAGGCTTTGATACTTATGACGCTTGTGTTGCCGGGCCCTCACCCCGGCCCGGCGCATCAGCGTGCGGGCCCGGTACCGGCCAACCTGCAGCCCAATGTTGGCCAATTCCCTGGCCATACGGCGCGACCCACAGCTGCCCCGATGCGATTTGTGAATGCGCCTCACCAGGTCGACCTGGCTCAGTAGCTCGTGGTCGATCTGTTCCTGTCGACCCCGCCAGGCGTAGTAGCTGCTGCGCGGGTAGTCCATCAGCTGGCAGACCAATCGGATCGGAGCAGCCTTCCCCAGTTCTTCGATCACTTGTTCCGGCGATCGTTGTCCCGAACGAAGAAGGCTATGGATTTTTTTAGTAGATCGCGCTCCTCCTTGAGCCTTCGATTCTGGGATTCCAGCTCTGCAATCCGGGCCTGAGGGTCAATCGGCGGCCCCTCGGCGTCGGGGTTGTGCTTCCGCTGCCATTGATCTATCCAGCGCCTCAGCGCGGTTGGGCCGACCTCCATCAGCTGGCAGACCTCTCTTACCGTCTGCCCCTCCACCACGACCAGGCGCACGGCCTCGTCTCTCATACCTTGGGTTATCTGTCTTGCCACGGGTCACCTCGATGCTTGGATTGATCCTATCGAGTGTCCA
>NZ_JAGXKC010000131.1:0-1044 GCF_019091045.1 Stenotrophomonas sp. GbtcB23
GCGTGGAAGTGGTTCGGCCACCTTCATGACGCCACGCGGCAGCAGACGCCCAAGCATGTTCTTGACCTCGCCGAACATCGGCATCGCGGCCTGGACTTCGTGTGGACCACGCAGCAACCTAATCAGCTGTACCCGTTCGTTCGTGGCCTGATCGGAACCCACTCTCATGTGGTGCGCAGGTTTGGCACCAAGATGATCGACGTGTTCCGCTGGGGAGAATTGAACGAGGAAATCAAGTCCTCAGCGAAACGCGACCTCGCCCAGCGAACCACCCGATTGCTGCCGTCACAGATATTCGGCCAGTACAAGTCGGCAGAGATCCACACCATCAAGCCTCGCATTCCATGGAAGGTGATGGCGCTCCCGGCGCTGGCTGTCGCTGCCATCCTGCTGGCCTACCTCGCATACGAAATGCTCAAGCCGTCCGCGATGGCCGCAACGTCGACCTCAGAGGGGGCGCAATCGGCGTCAGCCGATGCGCCCCCTGTGTCCGCCGCTCAGTCCGATGCAAAGCCGCGTCAACCCCGTTGGCAGTCAGCCTCTGCGTATGCAAAGGACCATCTGCCCCGGATCGCCACCATGCCCTGGACTGCGCCCGTCTTCGATGATCGCAACGCCACCGCTGACCCGTTGCTGGTCTGCATGTCGTCTATGGAGGGTCTGGACGGGGACGGGAAGAGGCAGGCGGGTAGCTGCACGTGCATCACCGAACAGGGCACGGCCTACGACATCAGCCAGCCCGAGTGCCGCACGTTGGCCCGCTACGGGCCGGTCTATAACCCGTACAGGGAGCGTCGGGATAACCGGCCACAGATTCAGCCCCAGCAGCCTGCTCAGCCGCAGCAGATCGCAGGGCAGGGTGAGGCCATGGGGCTGACGGGGAGCGTGCTGACCAAGCAAACGCGGTCGCTGGGTTCGTTCCCCGAGTCCAAGCCCTATGTCACGGAAACCAAGGCAGCATCCACTACGAGGGAAATGTGATGACCAGCGGCGCGCGTGAGGCTCTCAAGTGGCTGGCCGTGGTGCTGATGACTGGCGACCATG
>NZ_JAGXKC010000132.1:0-1043 GCF_019091045.1 Stenotrophomonas sp. GbtcB23
ACTTCCGCCTTGTTATGTGGTGTCGGCTCCGTCGTCCAGTGTCTCAGCGTCAAGAGCGATATCCGGTTTCTAAGAGCGTCAGTCAGCGGCCGCTTCATATGTACGACCTGCCGCACTTCGGCCCACCCCTCCGACACGCTCAAGATCTCGTTCCCTTCCGCGCTGGCAAGTTCGACGGCCTTGGCGATCTCGGAGGACATGATTCTTGGATGGTGCATGTAATCACCTCTTGGCCGCACGCCCCGATGAGCCGACGCTTCGGGAGAAATACCGCTGGAAAAATCGGAAGGGTCACTTGCCGTATTTCCAGTGTTCACCATGTTCACCACGTCCAGGTTTCCGTAGGGAAACACTCTGTCGCCGCATTCTCGTTCGCCCAAAGGATGCATGTCCAGCACGCATTCGCCGGCCTGATGCCCGAACGCAATCGATGGTCGCGGCACCGCCGATGATCCAGTGCAAGCGACCGCCCGTCGCCAGCTGGTCGATCGGCTGCGCGAGCTCGGCTATAAGGAGCGAAATGACAACGACAACGATTCCGGCGCGGCAGATCCGCGCCCAGTACGACGCTTCCACCCTTCGCGTTTACCAGGCCTACTCGGACGCCATCGCCGACAGCGCCCTCAAACACCAGACCTTCGTTGCCCCGCCCTTCAAGATGGAGCGGATGACATGGATCAAGCCCTCCTTCCTATGGATGATGTATCGCGCCGGATGGGGCTACAAGGATGCGGGTCAGTCCCGCATCCTTGCCATCGACATCACCCATGAGGGCTTCGCATGGGCGCTGGCTCACGGCTGTGACAGCCACCCCGAACCGGGCATGGACGCACAGGAATGGGAGGCGCTCAAGAGCCGCTCACCGGACCGCATCCAATGGGACCCGGAGCGCGACCTGCACCACCGGCCGCTGGAACACCGTGCCATCCAGATAGGACTGAGTGGCGAGGCCGTGCGCCTGTACACCGGGGAGTGGATCCAGCGTGTCACCGATGTCACGCCGCTGGCCCATCGGATCTGCGGGTTGGTACGGGAAGACAGGC
>NZ_JAGXKC010000133.1:0-1036 GCF_019091045.1 Stenotrophomonas sp. GbtcB23
GAGCCGTCCTGCGTCGGCGCGACGACCCGTGTGGTCCGATGCAACAATCTTGCTCCGACACGTCCTTCCAGCTCCTGGATGGCCGCCGATACCGACGAACGCGGCATTCCCAGCATATCGGCCGCGCGCGTGAAGCTCGCGCATTCGACGACACGGATAAAGACGCGGAACAGGTCAATTCGGTCCAAGCGAGGGTGATCTCCATTGTCCAGAATGAGCGACAAGTGATGTTAGAATGATCGCCTTTATGAAACAATCATAAGCGATACCATCCATGTTCGAAAGCGGTCGCATGGGTGGCCGCCAGGTAACCCAAGGAGGCCACAGCTATGACCGATCACAGCATCAAGGGTAAAACCGTTCTCATCGCCGGAGGTGCGAAGAACCTCGGCGGGCTCATTGCCCGCGATCTCGCAGAACATGGCGCAAGGGCGGTGGCCATTCATTACAACAGCGCGGCGACAAAGGCGGACGCCGACGCGACTGTTGCGGCCGTCGAGGCGACAGGCGCGCAGGCCATTGCCCTCCAGGCGAACCTGACGACGGCCGGCGCGGTCGAAAAGCTCTTCGCCGATACGATAGGCGCCTTCGGCAGGCCCGATATCGCGATCAACACGGTCGGCAAGGTACTGAAGAAACCGATGGTCGAGATCAGTGAAGCTGAATATGACGAGATGACGGCGGTGAACTCCAAGTCCGCCTTCTTCTTTATCAAGGAAGCCGGCAAACACGTCAACGACAACGGCAAGATCTGCACGCTGGTCACCTCGCTGCTCGGCGCGTTTACGCCCTTTTATGCCGCCTATGCAGGCACCAAGGCACCGGTCGAGCATTTCACCCGTGCGGCATCCAAGGAATTCGGCGAGCGCGGCATCTCGGTGACGGCGATTGGTCCCGGTCCGATGGACACGCCGTTCTTCTATCCGGCCGAGGGGGCCGATGCGGTTGCCTATCACAAGACGGCGGCGGCGCTTTCGAATTTCTCCAAGACGGGCCTCACCGACATCGAGGACATCGTCCCCTATATCCGCTTCAT
>NZ_JAGXKC010000134.1:0-1029 GCF_019091045.1 Stenotrophomonas sp. GbtcB23
GCGCGTGACGAGCTGCGGGGTGGTTTGGGGGGCGGGGGGGGCCGGCCGCAGCCCGAGCCCGCCGCCGGCGGTCTGGGCGTTCTGCCCCCGCCCCGCCGCCGGGAATGGGCGCGCAACCTTGATCACCCTGTCCGCCGATAGGGTAGAAACCTGGTGGACATGCGCCTTCCGCGAATGCGGCGCAGGGTGCGAGAGCCAGACTAAACAGCAGGATCGCACTTCTCATAAACTACTCCCATGCTCAGCCCCGGAGATGCCAAACACTGCAATACCGAACAGTGTGATTGGCAGAAGAACACGTGCTGACCATGTTGAACTCATCGCTGGATGCTCCGACGGCACTTCATAGAACAAATCAATCACTCTTCGCTGCAGCACCATATTTGCCACTGGTCACTACACTTTCAGGGGCTGCGGAAGGAATGGAAGGCGAGTAGGCACGTGCGTTGCTCACCTCCCCACCCTGAGAAGCCGACGGCGCTGGCGGCGGCGGTGTGTAGGAACCCGGCGGCTGGCCCTGTGGGCCAGCGGCTGCCGAGCCACCTATCTGCGAATATGCCATGAAGCTGCCCAAGGTCCCTATGCGCAGCTCACCACGCGGCACTGTACTTGGACCATCTCCGTTGCCGCCTTGTTCCTCAACGGAATGATTTGAACTCAGACAAACTACAGGCTGAGTAAATAACTTCACACTGCTGACCACCAACTTCACAGCGCTGCTTTGCCATGGCGGATGCTTGACTCAGCGTCTCAGCACGAACGATGCTCGAAAGAGTCGCACCAGAGTTACGTGCAGCAGCCGTCGGATCCGCGAGCGCGACGCACTGGTTGTAGTAATCAATTCTGATCTCACACTCTCGGCCACCCGCGCGTTTGCATTCCTGCAAGGCGAGCTGGGTCGCAGCCTTCTTTGACTTCTGCGATACCGCGACTCCGGTCGCGGTAGGCCCATTGGGCTCGGCTGCATTCTTCCCTTCCGCCACTGCTCCCCAGCGGGTTTCCCATTTTCCATCACGCACCATTCTGCGG
>NZ_JAGXKC010000135.1:0-935 GCF_019091045.1 Stenotrophomonas sp. GbtcB23
GGCCGTTGCGCTTCACATCGCGCGCAAAATCGCCGACCGTGCGCTTGTAGTAATTGTCATGGCCCGGCATCTTCTTCAAACGATCGAACAGGGCCGTCGGGTCCAGGTCTGTCCAATCGCTCAGCATCACGACGTAGTCGCGATCGAAACTGAAGGGCTCCGGCTCCAATGGGTCGATGACGATCGGGCCATAGAGCCCGGCTTGTTCCTGGAACCCTGAGTGGCTGTGGTACCAGTAGGTTCCGCCCTGATGCAGGGTGAACCGGTAGTGGTAGGTCTCACCACGTCCGATACCGTCAAAGCTCAGACCCGGCACGCCGTCCATGTTGGCCGGCAAAATGATGCCGTGCCAATGGATGGAGGTGTCCGCGCCATGGATGGAGTTAGCGGGCAATGCATTAGAGACGCGCAAGTTGACCGTGGTGCCTTCCCGCCACCGCAGCAACGGCGCCGGAACGGACCCGTTGACCGTGATCGCGGTGCGGGTCTTGCCGGTGAAGTTCATCGGCGTCTCGCCAATGGTCAGGTCAAACTCAGTGCCCGATAGTACGTTGGGTTGTCCCGGCCCCTTGAGCGCCCAACTGGCTTTGGGCCAGAAACCTAATCCTGCGACTGCGCCTCCCAAGGCCAAGCCTTGGACAAATCGCCGCCGCGAAGGCAGCAGCGGTCCACCGCGTGGACCACGAAAATCATCATGCGACATGAAAATGCTCCAAGCGTCGTGTTGCCACCGGCGGGCGGTGGTACAGAGCGGGCGGCTGGCCTAAACAGGCATGCAAGCCACACCAACGGCGCCATTGCGGCGCCTAGGGACGCTTAGCCGATCGGTGGTCGGATCAGATGAGGCAAGGCAGGTGCCGCATGCCCTAGGGGCAGCGGCATGACATCCAGGCCCAAGGCCAGTTGCACCGAAACATGCAGGCGCGCAGGAAGTG
>NZ_JAGXKC010000136.1:0-899 GCF_019091045.1 Stenotrophomonas sp. GbtcB23
GAACATCACCACGGCACGGTGCAGGCTTCTATGGCTAATATATGAACACATGTATAATTGTTTATTCAATATTTGGCCTCAGCTCGACTGGTGCTACAGCAGGCGTGCATCTCGTCCCCCGAATCAACATGGATCATGGAAGGACAAGACTATGGAACTTCGTCACTTGCGCTGCTTCATTGCGGTTGCTGAGGAACTCCATTTCGCCCGCGCTGCCGAGCGGCTGCACATCGAGCAGTCTCCACTGTCACGGGCCATCAAGGAACTGGAAGAAGAACTGGGCGTGTTGCTGTTTGCCCGCACCACGCGCAGCACTCGGCTGACCCGTGCGGGCGAGCTGTTTCTGGAGCACGTGCGCCGCGTGCTCTCCGCCTTGGAGCAGGCACGCGATAGCGTGAAAGCGGCAGCAAACGGTTTTCATGGCCAGTTGCGCGTGGCATTGTCCGACGGCATCACGCCGTCGCGCCTTTCTGCGTTGCTCGTACTTTGCCGCCAGGAAGAACCCGAGGTCGAAATCCGGTTCTTCGAGGTGCCCCTATCGCAACAGATCAAGGGGCTGCATAGCGATCTGTATGACGTAGGGTTTGCCCAATCCGACGAAGTGGGCGACGGTATCGTCGCCACGCCCGCATGGAGCGATGCGCTGATGGTGGCCGTGCCAGCTCGGCATCCGCTTCTGGCCCACAAGCGCATCCCCTTGGATGAGTTGCTTCGCTATCCACTGGTTCTGTGCGATCCACAGGCATGTGAGGGCCATGCCAAGCAAGTTGAACGGGTGTTGCGCCGTGCGGATGTGGAGCCACTGATTGCAGAGAGGGTTTCGTCCACCGACCTGATGATGGCCCTAGTCTCGGCCGGTTTTGCGCTCGGCCTAGCAGGCAGTGCACACATTGCCGCCA
>NZ_JAGXKC010000137.1:0-877 GCF_019091045.1 Stenotrophomonas sp. GbtcB23
TCGCTCGGAATAGGCGCAACGCCTACTGTCGCAACGGCTAACCCCGGGTCGGCAGGTACGGAATGTATATTATGTAAATTGACAGCGGCGCTGGTTGGGTACTACTGGCGGCTGTTCAAGCTGGGTCTGGCATCGATCTTGCCTCCTACAGGTCCCAAGGACAAAACGAGCATTGACGCATGCCTGAGTACCTGAGCGGCCCCTTTGCAGGATGGAGCATCCGCGGCAACTACCTTGTCAGCCCGGATGGTGATCGAATGACCCCCGAGCGGCTCAAGGGCTTGGCGTGGCGGGACCACATGGAGCTTCTGAAAGCCGGATACGCCTCCCGGCGCAAGGCCGAGGCTGGCAAGAAACGCGGTCAGCGCCAGTTGGTAAAGGTCGTCGTTGTAGACCTGGGCGACTTCCGGGAACGCCACTTTGGGCGCTCAGCGGGTTGAAGGCGTCATCGTAGGGGCGCTGCCCCTACACCCCGGCTAGAATGCCCGCAGGACGCAGCCTAGAGGGCTTCATGGAACGAGACCGACCGGATTACCTTCCCGCCATTCGCCGCAGCCGCTGGGAGTTCCCGTGGCTGCTGGTGTTGGGCATCGTGCTGTTGGGCTTGCTGGCAGGCGGTGCCCACATGCTGATCCGCACCAACGCAGCTTGGGCCGCACGTTTTCAAACGCCACAAGAGCGACCGCGCACGATCGATCCGAATGCAGCCCGGGACGCTCACATTGCTGAGATACGACTGCAACGCGTAGCGGCGGAGCAGAAGGCGAAAGCCGCCGGACTTGCCCCCGAAACGCCAGCACCGTCAGAGCTGAAATGCGTCAGCGGCACCCTGTTCCGCCGCATTCCAGGAGGCTGGGAAAATGTCCCGAATCGGGGG
>NZ_JAGXKC010000138.1:0-870 GCF_019091045.1 Stenotrophomonas sp. GbtcB23
CTGTTCCCACAGTCCCCGGGTTCTTCCGCCGTTCTGCCATTCCCACGGAGATTGTTATGTCCTCTTCGCACGGTACGCACGAAAACGCGCAAGACCCGCAGTCCCAGCACGCAAAACCGCACGCCTCACACCAACCTGCCCACCAGGCACAACAAGGGCATCAAGGCCATTACGGCCGCCTGTTGTTGATGATGGGCCTGTCTTTCGTGGCCATGTACGCATTGATGTACGCAATGGTCGATCAGTGGGCTAACGTCTATAACAACGTCAACCAGTTCTACATGGCGGGCCTGATGGCCGCTCCCATGCTGCTGATCGAGCTGTGGCTAATGTCCAGCATGTACCCCGATCGCCGACGCAATCTGATTCTGGCTGGTCTGACGGTGGCGTTCATGCTGTTCTGCTGGTGGGGCATTCGCACTCAAGCAGCGGTCACTGACAAGCAGTTCATCCGTTCGATGATTCCCCACCACGCTGGCGCCATCCTGATGTGTGAGGAGAATCGTCTGAAGGATCCTGAGTTGGTGAAGCTCTGCCAGGACATTATTACCTCGCAGACACAGGAGATCGCGCAAATGAAGCAGTTGCTGGCTGAGCGTTCCCGTTAGCTCACTGCCTTTTGCCAGCCGATATCACTTCACTGAGCGTGCGCACTGACCATTCGGTGGATCAAACGCGCGGCCACACGTGCGGTGGCTTGATCCGGATCCAGGGGCGGACACAGTTCCGCCACGTCGACCACACGTACCTTGCCCGAGGCCATGACCAGATCCAGCAGGGCTTCCAGGACCTCCAGACTCACCCCGCGTGGGTTGGGGGCGCTCACGCCCGGGGCCACCACCATTGAGTACGCCGGCAAGATCACCAGCG
>NZ_JAGXKC010000139.1:0-848 GCF_019091045.1 Stenotrophomonas sp. GbtcB23
ATCTCCCGGCACCCGGGCGTCGCCGCCCTTGGTCTCCACAAGCTGTTGCAGCACTTCAGAACCTTCTTGGGCAGGGAGGAGCAGTTGCTACTTGAGCCAGCTGATAGCGAAAAGGCCTACGGGAGGTTCAATGCGATTATGAGTGCTATCAATGAACACGTATTCCCTGCGTTTCAGCCTCCTTCTGCTACGTCCGTCTACTCGATCGTAGTCCTTGACTGGCTTAGGGGTTACTCTCTGAGTTACATGATAAGGAAGCGAATTAACTACCTGAACCGCAAAGGAAAGGAAGTTAAGGTGCCTTTGGTCATCAGAGACACCATGGAGCTTGTCGAGCAGGTCGCCAGATCCAAGGCGCCGAAGTACATCGCGGCATACGTAGATGTTCTAAAGTTCTTCCTCGCAGTAGCGAATCGCAGCGATTTGTTGACTGAAGAGATTGATATAGGCACGGCGCTTGAGTTTGGTGTATCAACGAGAACTATGCTTTCATTGATGGAGCTTGGCTTATCTCGAATGAGTGCGGTGGAGATCAATGACGTCATTGCCGGCGACCAGATGAGTCAGGATGAATGCCTTGAATGGATGCGTGAGAACATTAATTTGATCATCGGGTCTGACATTCCTGTACCCATAGTAAGGGAAGTCCAATCAATCATCGACGGTGCAAAACATTAGGGGGATTAATGGCCGCAAAGTCCGTGAGGGTGGGTAGTAGGCTCTTTGTCCTACAGAAGGATGCCCTTCAATTCTCTAAGGAAATGCTTGGTATATTTAGAGTTGGTGTCAGAGTTTTAATCGATGACTAGGTGGATCTTCGAGTGCTACTTAGCCTGCTCATAGTTAGC
>NZ_JAGXKC010000014.1:0-79361 GCF_019091045.1 Stenotrophomonas sp. GbtcB23
GGCCAGCGCGCCAGGCACACCCGTGCGGCCTGCCCACCCCGCGACCAGCCGCCCAGAACGAAGCGCTCAAGCTGCAGCGCTTCGGCAAGGTCGTTTGCATCCTGGGCCAACGCGGTCGGGCCGTAGTCGGGCGTGCCGGTCGACGCGCCCAGGCCGCTGTAGTCGAACGTGATCACGCGGAAGCCCAGCGCCGCGAGCGCATCAAGGAAGGCGGGGTCCCAATAATCCAGTGTCCCGCGGAAGCGCGTACACAGCAGCAGCGGCGTGCCACTGCCGATGTCACGGTAGGCAAGGCGACGACCCTGCACCTCCACGAAACGGTCCGGCGCTTCGATCGCGCTCATGGTTGTCGCAGGGAGCGAAGCACTCATGCGCTGCGCTCCGCATCGGCCGCGGCGGCGGCGGTGAGGTGCCGCTCGATCCATTGCTGGAAGTCGCGCACCACGCCTTCGCGCCCTGCATCGTTGAGCAGGTCATGGGCGTGGTCCTTGTAAAGCAGCAGCGTCTTGTCGGTTGAACCGGCGTTGTCGTCGAACACCTGGCTGCCGGCGGGGACGGTGACCTTGTCGGCGGTGCCATGCGCGATCAGTACCGGCAGGCGCAGGCTCGGGAAACCGCGCTTGAGCCGGTCGATGCCGACCAGCATCTGCGCCACGGTCAGCGCCGTCTGCTTCTCGTTGGCGATGAGGGGATCGGCATTGAGCGCCGCTACCACCTCGGGCAGCCGCGAGAATTCCTTGTTGGGCAGCTTGAGCACCCGCAGCTTCGGGAACGGGCCACTGAGCCAGCGCACCAGTGCCAGTACCGGCGCCGGTGCCGGCACCTGGAAGGCGTAGCTTTCGCAGATCAGGCCGGCCAGTTCGTCCTGGTGCGCCAGCGTGTACGCCGAGGCGATCACCCCGCCGGCACTGTGCCCGAGCAGGAATACCGGCAGCCCGGGTTCGCGCGAGCGCGCGACATCCAGCAGCGACTGCACGTCGGCCAGGTAATCGTCGAAGTGCTCGACATGGAAACGTTCACCAGTGGATTTGCCGCGGCCGCGCAGGTCCACGGCATACACGGCCAAGCCCATCGCGGTGAACTGCGCGGCGGCCCACTGGTAGTGCCCGCTATGGGAGTTGAAGCCGGGCACGATGGCCAGCACCGCGCGCACCTTCCCGGTCGGGCGCCAGCTGCGGATGAACAGCTCGCGCTCGCCGCCGCTGATGAATTCTTCGCTGCGGGAGGGGCCGCGGACGTCGGACGGCACGGCATGCAGGGCTGCGGGGGGAACAGTATTCATGGCAGGTCCTCGGTGACGAAGCAGCGCGCCTGCATGGCCGGCGCGTAAGGGGTGCGCGGGGGAAGGCGCGCTCAGGTGCTGAGGAACGCGAGCAGGTCCTGGTTGAGCTGCTCCTTGGCGGTATCGCCCAGGCTGTGGCCACCGCCGGGGTAGATCTTCAGCTGGGCGCCCTTGATCAGCGTCGCCGAGCGCAGCGCTGCGGCCTTGATCGGCACGATCTGGTCGTCATCGCCGTGGATGATCAGGGTGGGAACATCGAACTTCGCCAGGTCGGCGGTGAAGTCGGTTTCGGAGAACGCCTTGATGCAGTCGTACGCATTCTTGTGGCCCGACTGCATGCCCTGCGTCCACCACGAGCGGATCAATCCTTCGGATACCTTGGCGCCCGGGCGGTTGAAACCGAAGAACGGACCTGTCGCCACATCCAGGAAGAACTGCGCGCGGTCGGCCAGGTAGGCGCTGCGGAAACCATCGAACACCTCGATGGGCAGACCGTCGGGATTGTCGGCGGTCTTGAGCATGATCGGCGGCACCGCGCCCATCAGCACCGCCTTGGCCACCCGGCTGGTGCCATGCCGGCCGATGTAGCGCGCCACTTCGCCGCCGCCGGTGGAATGACCCACCATGGTGACCTCGCTCACTCCAAGGTGCGCGAACAGCTGCGCCAGGTCATCGGCATAGGTGTCCATGTCATTGCCGTTCCACGGCTGGCTGGAGCGCCCGTGCCCACGCCGGTCGTGGGCGATGCAGCGGTAGCCGTTGCTGGCCAGGAAGAACACCTGGGCTTCCCAGGCATCGGCGTTGAGCGGCCAGCCATGGCTGAAGGACACCACGGGGCCGCTGCCCCAGTCCTTGTAGTAGAGGGAGGTACCGTCGGACGTGGTGAAGTAGCTCATGGCAGCCTCGGCAGAAGGGACGTGCGCAGCCTCCCACGCACGCGCAGGGCGGGGCATCGGTCGTTCGGGCGCGCAGGTGCTCCCCCATCCGGGGGCTGCGGCGCCGTCGCCCCCACATGGGGGATTTACGGATAACCCGGCCGGCGGCGGCCACCGGCCCGCGTCGGCGCTACCCTTGCCAGCAGCACGACGTCGCGCCGTGCATCGGGAGAACGCCATGCTCGACCGCCTGGCTGTGCTGGATGAGATCCTGGAGCGCCACGCCAATGTGCTGGGCCGGGACTTCCATCCCTACCGCAACCACACCTACCGCGTGGCCAATTTCCACTGGTGCATGCTGCCGGGCACGGTGCACGATCTGTACGCCCTGTCGGTGGCCGTTGCGTTTCATGATCTTGGGATCTGGACTGCTGGGACCTTTGATTACCTGGCGCCTTCCGAAGCGCTGGCCCGGCAGTACCTGCTCGAGCAGGAGCGGCCGGAACTGGTGCCGGTGGTGGTGGCGATGATCAGCGAGCACCACCGGATCTCGCGCGTCCCACCGGACCAGGACCGCCGCATCGAGGCGTTCCGCCGCGCCGACTGGATCGATGTTTCGCTGGGGCTGCTCCGCTTCGACCTGCATCCGGATGACTTCACCCGCGCCGTAGAGCGATTCCCGCGCCTGGGCTTCCACCTGCGCCTGGTCCAGTTCTCGCTGCGGCATGGGCTGCGCCATCCGCTGCGGCCGCTGCCGATGATGAAGCGCTAGTCGTCCAGCCGCACCAGCCCACGACGCAGGGCGATATGGATGGCTTCGGTACGGGTGCGTGCACCGATCTTCTCGAAGATGCGCGCCAGGTGTGACTTCACCGTTTCCGATGAGATGCCCAGGTCATTGGCGATGCGCTTGTTCTCCCACCCCTGCGCCAGCGCGGCCAGGATGGACTGCTCGCGCGCGGTCAGCGGTTCCTCGCCGATGTGCTGGGCGATCTCTTCGGAGATCTCCGCCGACAGGCAGCGCTTGCCCTGTGCCACGCGGTGCAGCGCCTCCACCAGTTCGCGGCGCAGCGAGCTCTTCAGCAGGTAGCCGCAGGCGCCCGCTGCCAGTGCGTCGCGCGCATTGGCATCGCCCCGGTAGGTGGTCAGGATGACCACGCGGGCCTGCGGAAACTCCGCGCGCAGGCGACGGGTCAGTTCGATCCCATCCACACCGGGCATCTGCAGGTCGACCAGCGCGATGTCCGGCCGCAGGCGCCGGTACTGTTCGATGCCGTCCAGTGCATCGGCGGCCTCGCCGACCAGTTCCAGGCCCGGTTCCACCTCCAGCATGGATGCGATGCCCTGGCGGATCAGGGGATGGTCATCGATGGTCAGGATGCGGAGGGTCATGGCAAGGTCCTGGTGAGGAGTGCACCGTGCATCGTGGCGCTGCCCAACGCAAGCGCTTTCCTCAGCGCCGGAAGCCCCGCCAGCGTGGCAGGCGCACCGCTACCCGGGTGCCGCCGGTGCCCAGTGCCTGCACCGACAACGTGCCGCCGCACAGTGCCGCGCGTTCGCGCATGCCAGGCAGGCCCCAATGTCCTTCGCTGCCGCCGTGGACGACAGACCAGAGCGCCTGCCAACGCCAGCATCGCCAGCACGAACCAGCTGGTCTGCCAGAACGCCGGCAGCACGGTGCCCCCGTTCCGGTGTCGTCGCTGCGATCAGCCGGAACTGGTAGGTGTCCGGTGCAAGTCTCCCCTTTGTACGTAGTTACCGCGCGCCAACTGACTCATGCTCGTGCTTCAGTGGATACTCGGCACCTGTGACGTCCGTGAACACCTTTGACACAATTTGGTATGCACCTGCTCGGTCGGGGATGGAGAAGTCCGGATGAGCCTCGATAGCCTCCGTCGATTCAAATGCAAGGGTGACATGGGTGAGGAGACCCATGACCGACCGTCTGAACTTGGAGCCTGCATCAGCAGTTTCGAGAACCCCATGAAAGACTAGGTTGTTGCAAAGACCCTTCACTTTTTCGTCGTCATAGCTGAGGGGAGCTGCATGATGGGCGAACTGATTTCTGATGTTTCGAATGGTATGTAAGTCCTTCTGGGCGTTCTTTGGAATCACTCCAATCAGGTAGGCAAAATCTATCCGAGAGGAAAAAGTGCCTAATGCTCCATTGAAGTCGAAAACTCGCTTTCTTACCTTTCTATCCTGGACCAAGCGCTTCTCGATAAGTCCCTTAAGCTTGTCGTCCAGAAAGGCTGCGGCCATGAGAACTGCGCCTCTATCGGTTTCGCCAAGAATTGACGACCTAAATTCGTAGATTTCCTTGATGCGGTTCGCAGACTCATTGGGGAGTTGCGAAGCCAGTTGGTCCATAAGTGCATTCAGTACTGTCTGAACCTTTTCGTATTCCTCAATCGACACTGTGGTCTTTTCGCGTTCCCTGCTCATACCGGTCTCCAATACGTCCAATGCTGTTGTTAAAGGCTCACCCAAGGCTATCCTGCACGCCGTCCGCTTGCGAATGCAATCGCTGCAGATCTAAGTCGGGTCCACTGCAAGTACGCGGCGATTACTGAGGCTGTCAACGAGCCAGATTCGCTTCTGCAGCCGCAGCTGCAATCTGGGCGCCGGTAGAGTCGCTCGCCAGACGACTGCCGACGCCAGTGATCAGCGCAATTGACGCATGAAACCCAGCCGAAGAAACGCGAAGCCTAGTTCGGGTGGACCGGCCCCACGCCAAGACGTCAATGCGTCACGGTGGCTATGCACCAAAAGCGGGGGGGGCGGGTCCGGAATCAGGATACGCCAGCCATTGCGCCCAACAACCTAACACTGTTAGATTCGCCCCCTAACAACGTTAGGTAGAAGCCCCCAGTGCGTCAACCCATCGCCCGGGACAACATCGTCGGTGCCGCCTTCAAGATCCTCGACGAGGCCGGCATGGAGGGCGTGACCCTGCGCAAGGTGGCCTGCACGCTGGGCATCCGCGCGCCGTCGCTGTACTGGCACTTCAAGAGCAAGCAGGCGCTGGTCGATGCCATGGCCGACGCCATGATCGTGGACGTGGCCCGCGACATTCCCGAAGGCCAGCCCTGGCGGCAGACCCTGCTGCAGATCGCCCGCGAATTCCGGGTGGCCTTCAAGGCCCGCCGCGACGGTGCGCGGGTGTATGCAGGCACGTTCCTGGCCACCGAGAACGTGCTGCGGGTGGGCGAGGCCAGCATCGCCGCGCTGGTCGGCGCCGGTGCGTCGGTGCGGTTCGCCGCGACTGCCTCGATGGACCTGGTGTACTACGCGATGGGCTTTGTCATCGAAGAACAGTCCTGGCCCGGCGACGGCAGCATGGAAGCGCTGGGCGAGGCCTTCATGGCCTTGGCCGAAGCGCGTTTCCCGCACTGCTGGGACGCCCGTGAGGTCTGGAGCGAGGTCGATTTCGACACGCGCTTCGAACAGGGCCTCGGCCTGATGCTCGACGGCATCGAGCTGCGCCTGGCCCGAACACCCTGATTCGTTTTCCCTTTCCCCTGTTCCCGCGGTTTCGACACGGAAGCTCCTCCATGCGTGCACCTCTTCTCCGCAGTTCACTGCTCCTGCTCACCCTCGCCCTGGTCACCGCATGCGGCGGCAAGGACGAAAAAGCCGAAGCGGAGGCAGCGGCGGCCAGCTCCGCGCTGCCGGTTTCGCTGGCCACCGTGCAGCAGCAGACCATGGCGCGCACGGTGCTGGTTTCCGGGCCGGTATCCGCGTACGAGGAAATGCAGCTGGGCGTCGAAATCAGCGGCCAGCGCGTGACTGCACTGCCGGTGGACGTCGGCCAGTGGGTCAAACAGGGCCAGGTGCTGCTGCAGCTGGACCACCGCACGCTGGACAGCGAACTGGCCCAGGCCGACGCCTCGCTGAAGCAGGCGCAGGCGGCGCAGGACCTGGCGCGGATGAACTACGAGCGCAGCGCCAAGCTGGCCGCGCAGCAGCTGATCAGCGAAAGCAGCCTGGACGAGCTGCGCGCCAACCGCATCAATGCCGAAGCGCAGACCGCCACCGCCCGTGCGGCGCGTGACGCGGCCAAGCTGCGCCGCGACTTCGCCGACCTGCGCGCGCCGGCCGATGGTCTGATCTCCAAGCGCCTGGTCCAGCCCGGCCAAGTGGTCTCGGCCGGCACCGAGCTGCTGCGCCTGATCCGCGACGGCCGCCTGGAATGGCGCGCCGAGTTGCCCGAAGACCAGCTCACCGGCGTGGCCGTGGGCAACACGGTGGAGCTGCCGTATGCCGGTGCCGTGGTCACCGGGCGCATCCGTGCGGTGACCCCGGGCGTGGACGCGCAGACCCGCACCGGAACGCTGTATGCCGACCTGCCCGAGCCGGGCACGCTCAAGCCGGGGGTGTACGTCGAAGGCCGCATCGTCACCGGCGAGGGCCCGGTGCTGACCCTCCCGACCGCCGCGATCGTGCAGCGCGATGGCCACAGCTATGTGTTCACGGTGAACGACAAGCAGCAGGCCGCGCGGCTGCGCGTGCGCACCGGCCAAGCGGTGCAGGGCCGTACCGCCATCCTCGACGGCGTCAAGGCCGGCGACCGCGTGGTGGTGGACGGCGCCGGCTTCCTCGGTGAAGGCGATCGCGTGCGCGTGGTGGCCGATGCCAAGGCAGCCGCGAAATGAATGTCTCCGCCTGGGCAATCAAGCGCCCGTTACCCGCGCTGCTGATCTTCTTCGTGCTGTGCGTGGCCGGCCTGTGGGGCTTCTACCAGCTGCCGGTCGCCCGCTTCCCCGACATCGCCTTCCCGATGACCACGGTCACCGTGACCCAGCCGGGCGCCTCGCCCAGCCAGCTGGAGGCGGAGGTCACCCGCAAGGTCGAGGACTCGGTGGCCACGGTCAACAACGTCAAGCGCGTGATCTCCTCGGTCAGCGAAGGCGTCAGCACCACCACCATCGAATTCCAGCTCGAGGCCGACCTGGCCACCGCGCTCGACGATACCCGCGATGCGGTCACCCGCATCCGCACCGACCTGCCGCAGGACATCCAGGAACCGGTGATTTCCAAGGTCGATATCGGCGGTTCGCTGATGACCTACGCGCTGGTCGCCCCGCACATGACCCCGGACGAGGCCAGCTGGTTCGTGGACCGCGACATCTCGCGTGCGATGTACGGCGTGCCGGGCGTGGCCCGGGTCACCCGCGTGGGCGGCGTGCAGCGCCAGGTGCGCGTGGACCTGGACCCCAACGCCCTGATCGCGATGGGCATCACCGCCGGTGATGTCTCGCAGCAACTGGCGCGCATCCAGGTCGAGCGCGCCGGCGGCAAGGCGGAGATCGAAGGCGCACAGCAGACCATCCGCACCCTGGGTACGGTCGGTGACGCGCAGTCGCTGCGCGACTACTCCATCGCGCTGCCCGACGGCCGCGCGGTCCGGCTGTCCACCCTGGCCACGGTGACCGACGCTGCGGCCGACCCCACGGAAGCGGCGTTGCTGGACGGCGAGAAGGTCGTGGCATTCTCGATGTCGCGCACCCGCGGTTCCAGCGAAGTGAAGGTGGAAGCCGGCGTGCATGACGCGCTGGACAAAATAAAGGCCGAGCACCCGGGCATCGACTTCCGCCTGGTCACCACCGCCATCGACGAAACCCACCGCTCCTACGATTCGTCGATGACCATGCTGTGGGAGGGCGCGCTGCTGGCCCTGCTGGTGGTGTGGCTGTTCCTGCGCGACTGGCGCGCCACCTGGGTATCGGCGCTGGCGCTGCCGCTGTCGATCATCCCCACCTTCGCGGTGATGTACTTCTTCGGCTTCACGCTCAACATCATCACCCTGCTGGCGCTGTCGGTGGTGGTCGGCATCCTGGTGGATGACGCGATCGTGGAAATCGAAAACATCGTGCGCCACCTGCGCATGGGCAAGCCCCCGCTTGAGGCCGCGCGCGAAGCCGCCGGCGAAATCGGCAATGCGGTGATCGCCACTTCGCTGACCCTGGCCGCCGTATTCGTGCCGGTGGCATTCATGCCCGGCATCGCCGGCAAGTTCTTCCGAGAATTCGGCTGGACCGCGGCAACCGCCGTGCTGTTCTCGCTGCTGGTGGCGCGCCTGCTCACCCCGATGATGGCCGCCTACCTGCTCAAGCCGCACGGCGAGGAGAAGCCCGAATCGAAATTGATGGGCTGGTACCTGGGCTGGGTGGACAAGGCACTGCGCCACCGCGGCTGGACCCTGTGGCTGGCGTTCGCCATGTTCGTAGGGTCGCTGGCGTTGGTCCCCTTGATCCCGGCCACCTTCATTCCGCAGTCCGACCTGGGCCGCAGCAACCTCAATCTGGAGCTGCCACCGGGCACCCGCCTGCAGGAAACCGTGGCCGTGGCCGAACGTGCGCGTGCGCTGCTCAAGGACATGCCCGAGCTGAAGCAGGTCTACACCGCCGTGGGCGCCGTGCTCGACCTGGGCGACCCCAGCGCCACCGGCGTGGGCGAACCGCGCAAGGCCACGCTGATCCTGGATTGGGGCGTGGCCGATGACCGCGACCGCGACCAGCGCGCGCTGGAACGCGATGCGCGCGCACGCCTGGCCAACCTGCCCGGCGTCCGCGTGAGCTATGTCAGCTCCGAGCCGGGCAACCTGCTGCAGCTGGTGTTGTCCGGTGACGACCCGCAGCGCCTGCAGGACGCGTCCACCGCCCTGGAACGCGACCTGCGCGGCATCCAGGGCCTGGGCAGCGTGACCTCCACCGCCTCGCTGCTGCGCCCGGAACTGCAGATCGTGCCCAACGCCGCACGCGCTGCCGACCTCGGCGTAGCCACCCAGGACATCGCCGAAGCGGCGCGCATTGCCACCGCCGGCGACTACGAGCAGCGCCTGGCCAAGCTCAACCTGCCTGATCGACAGGTGCCGATCCGGGTCGGCTTCGCCGAGGCCACGCTGGCCAACCCGGCGCTGATCGGGCAGTTGCGCGTGCCCGGCCGCGATGGCCCGGTGCCGCTGGCGGCGGTGGCCGAGATCCGCCAGGGCAGTGGCCCGTCGCAGATCTCGCGCTACCAGCGCCAGCGCAACGTGACCCTCACCGCCGAACTCAACGGCCGCCCGCTGGGCGATGTGATGACCGAAGTGCAGGCCTTGCCCAGCGTCAAGCAGCTGCCGCCGGGCGTGACCTTCCTCAACACCGGCGATGCCGAAGTGTTCGTGGAGCTGTTCATCGGCTTCATGCTGGCCATGGCCGCCGGCCTGATCTGCATCTACATGGTGCTGTTGCTGCTGTTCAACCACGCGCTGATGCCGGTGACGATCCTGGCGGCGGTGCCGCTGTGCGCCGGCGGTGCGTTCGGTGCGCTGCTGATCACCCAGAACATGCTCTCGCTGCCAGCGCTGATCGGGTTGCTGATGTTGATCGGTATCGCCACCAAGAACTCCATCCTGCTGGTGGATTACGCGGTGATGGCCGAAGACGAACAGGGCATGAGCCAGCATGACGCGCTCATCGATGCGTGCCGCAAGCGCGCCCAGCCGATCATCATGACCACCCTGGCGATGGGCGCCGGCATGATGCCGATCGCGCTGGGCTTCGCCGGTGATTCCAGCTTCCGCGCACCGATGGCGATTGCCGTGATCGGCGGCCTGATCACCTCCACGCTGCTCAGCCTGATCGTGATCCCGGCGGCATTCACCGTGATGGATGACCTCGGCGAATGGATGTCGCGCAGGTTCCGCCACCGCTCCACGCACGGCGCGCATTGAGGGAATGACACGTGCGCGCGACGGAACACCCGTCGCGCGCATGTCATGGGCACGTAACCCCAGCTGCCAATACTGCCGGCCGACCCCACTGCCGCGCCCATGACCGATGCCCACTGCTGGCCGTTATCCCCGTGTCTCGCTGCTCGCCCTGTTGCTTTCTGCTTCCGTACAGGCCATCGCCGCCGAACCGGCACCCGCCGATGACGCGCGCACGCTGGACCAGGTACAGGTCATCGGGCAGGCCACCAGCTTCGCCAAGACCACCGTGAGCCAGGAAACCCTGCAGCGCCAGCAGATCCTGGGCAGCGTCAACAACGCGCTCAATGAACTGCCCGGCGTGGTGGTGAGCGAAGCCGACGCCACCGGCTCCTCGGTCTGGGGTACCCAGATCAGCATGCGCGGCTTCGTGACCAACCGCGACACGCAGCAGATCGGTACCACGATCGATGGCCTGCCCAACGGCGGCTCCGGCTACGGCGGCGGTTCGCTGGCCAACCGTTACATCGACACGCTGGACCTGGAGACCATTGAAGTCAGCCAGGGCACGGCGGACATCTCCTCGCGCTCCAACGAAGCGCTCGGCGGCACGCTGAACTTCCTTACCAGCGACCCGCTGCAGGACGCGCGCCTGCGCATGGTCGCCGGTGGCGGCGACAACGACGCGCGCAAGTACTACGTGCGCTATGACACCGGCGTGCTCGGTGGCAACACCCGCGCGTGGGTCAGCGCCTCCTCAGCCCGCGTCAACGACTGGATCGACGGCAGCGGCCACGTCAGCAACGATCACCTGGCCGCCAAGTTCATCACCGAGCTCGACCGTTGGACGCTGAGCGGCTACGCCTCGTACAACGATGCCGACGAGCCCGAATACACAAGTGTCACCCCGGAAGCGTTCGCGACCAACCCGGATCGCGACGGGCTCACCGGCACGCTCACCGGCATTCCCTACCTGGACCAGAACTTTCGTTCCGGTTCGCGCGCGCTGCGCGAGAACACCTTCGGCTACCTGCGCGGCGCGTTCGACAGCGGCAACGGGTTCAAGCTTTCGCTCACCGGCTACGCGCACAAAATGGAAGGCCGTGGCGACTGGCTGCCACCCTACCTGGTGCAGGCGCGCAACGATGGCGTGGGCGCGCCGGAATCGGAATACCTTGGCGGCAGCACCGTGTACGGCGGCAGCGCGCTGGGCCAGTTCTACTTCGTCAATCCCGATGGCAGCGCCGCGCAGATGCGCGCCGGCTGCGTGCCGCGCGCCGGTTTCAGTGCCGAGTACGACCCCAACTGCTACGCACCGGGCGTGCAGGGCGTGCAGTCCTACCGCCATTCGCACTACGACAACGACCGCGCCGGCGTCACCGCCGACGTGGAATGGAAGCAGACTCTGGGCACGGTCGACAACACCGTGCGCGCTGGTGTGTGGCTGGAGCAGTTTGATCGCAGCGTGCGCCGCGACTGGCACCGCCTGCTCAACGTCGGCACCGACATCAGCTTCGACCACCAGCCGTACTGGGTGCAGTTCGAAGACCGCTACAAGACCGATGAGCAGATGTACTACGTGGAGGACGTGGCGCGCTTCGGGCCGTTCAGCGCACGCGTGGGGGTCAAGCAGTTCTTCGTCGACCAGAAGCGCAACCGCGTGATCGGCAGCGCCGAGAACGTGCGTTCGGATTCGAAGTCCGACCCGCTGGTTTCCGCCGGCGGCACCTGGACCCTGCCGGTGGCAGGGCTGGAACTGTTCGGTGGCTACTCGCAGAACTTCGCCGCCATTCCCTCCGGCGTGCTTGGCGAGACCGACGCGCAACGCTTCTCGCGGGTGGAACCGGAAACCGCCGACAACATCGAGCTCGGCCTGCGCGTGAGCCGCTGGCCCTTGACCGGCTCGCTGACCCTGTACAACATCAAGTTCGACAACCGCATCGTCTACCTGCCCGCGCGGCTGGCCGACGGCATCGATTACCTGGACGAGACCGATGGCGTCTACGAGAACTTTGGTGGCGTGGAAAGCACCGGCCTGGAAGCCGCGCTCGGCTATGGCTGGGACAACGGCTGGCGCATCAATGGTGCCTACACCTACAACCGTTCCAAGTACCTGGGCAGCGGCAACGTGGCGCGCGACACCGAACTGGGCATCGTCGACGGTGCACAGGTGATCGGCCAGCCCAAGCACGTGCTGGTGGTCTCGGCCGACTGGCAGGGCGACAGCTGGAACGTCGGCCTGTCCGGGCGTTACCTCGGTGAGCGTTACCTGGATGCGGCCAACGACAACCGCCTGCCGTCGGCCACGGTGTTCAACGCCAACATCGGCTTCGACCTGCAAAGCCTGTCGCCGAAGCTGAAGGGCGTGGGCGCCAACCTGGTGGTCAGCAACCTCACCGACCGCCGCTACCTGGCCGGCGTGGACGGCAGCGATTCGGCCTTCATCGGTGCGCCGCGCACCGTGGGCTTCTCGGTGCGGGTCGACCTGTGAGCCCTGCGCGCCCGTCCTTGCCTGACAGCGGCCGGCGCCGGCTGCTGCAGGCCGGGCTGGCCGCCGGCATCGGCGCGCTGATGCCCAGCATCACGCGTGCGGCGGCGATCGCCCCGCATGCGCGCAGCCGCAGCCTTGAGGATGTGCAGCACATCGTGGTGTTCATGCAGGAGAACCGCTCCTTCGACCACTACTTCGGCACGCTGCCCGGCGTGCGCGGCTTCGGCGACCGCTTCGTGGTGCCGGCGGCCCCGCTGGCCGCCGGGCAGCCACGCCGCAACATCTGGTTGCAGCCGAACGCGGCCGGCACCCACGGCATCGCCCCGTTCCCGCTGGATACCGCCGCGCACTTCGGCTACATGCGCGTGGAAGGCACCCCGCACACCTGGCCCGATGCGCAGCGTGCGTGGGACCACGGGCGCATGGCGCATTGGCCGGCGGCCAAGCAGGACCATGCGATGGGCTACTACCGCCGCGATGACATGCCGTTCCAGTTCGCGCTGGCCGAGGCCTTCACCGTGTGCGATGCCTACCACTGCGCAATGCAGGCCGGCACCAATCCGAACAGGCTGTTCCTGTGGACCGGCCACAACGATCCGCACGCACGCGGCGGCGGGCCGGCCGTGGCCAACTCGCACGACAACTTTCCGGAACTGGGCGGCAACCCCGATTCCTACACCTGGACCACCTACGTCGAGCGCCTGCAACGGTCGGGCATCGACTGGCGGATTTACCAGGACATGGCCGACAACTTCACCGACAACCCGCTGGCCGGCTTCGAGCCGTTCCGCCAGGCGTGGCGCGGCGCGCCCGGGCATGACGCAGCGCTGCGCGAGCGCGGGGTCAGCACCCGTGGCCTGGCGCAGCTGCGCGAGGACGTGCTGAAAGGGCAGCTGCCGCAGGTAAGTTTCATCATTGCCGATGCCGCCGGCAGCGAACATCCCGGTCCGTCCAGCCCTGCCCAGGGCGCGGCCTATACCGCGCGCGTGCTGGATGCGCTGACAGCGGACCCGGACGTCTGGAGCCGCACCGCGCTGCTGCTGATGTTCGACGAGAACGATGGCTTCTTCGACCACATGCCGCCGCCTGCACCGCCGTCGCGTGATACCACCGCCACGGGGGGTTGGGCAGGTGCTTCCGCAGTGTCCACCGACGGCGAGTACCACCTGCATCCGTCGCCGGGCAACGAAAAGGCCGACCCGCTTGACCTGCGTGGCCGCCCCTACGGGCTGGGCCCACGCGTGCCGCTGTACGTGATTTCGCCGTGGAGCCGGGGCGGCTGGGTCGATTCGCAGGTGTACGACCACACCTCGGTGATCCGCCTGATCGAGCGCCGCTTCGGGGTGCCTGCACCGGAACTGTCGCCGTGGCGCCGCGCGGTGTGCGGCGACCTGACCGGTGCCTTCGATTTCACCGCATCCGATACGCGGCCCTTCGTTGCGTCGCTGCCGGCTACCGCTGCCGTCGCCGCGCGGGCGGCGGCGCTGCCCGGGCGCACGGTGCCGGCGCTGCCGGCAGACCTTGAACCGGCAAAGCAGGAACCGGGTGTGCGCCCGGCGCGCGCGTTGCCGTACCGCCCCCAGGCGGAGATCGCACTGGATGCGGGCAACACCAAGGTGCAGCTGACCCTGGGGTGCGAAGGCGCCGCCGCGGTACTGCACGTCTACGACCGGCTGCGGCTGGAGGCGATTCCGCGCCGCTACACCGTGGCGCCTGGTGCGCCGCTGCAGGATCATTGGCCGCTGCACGCAGGGGAAGGCTACGACCTGTGGCTGCTGGGCCCGAACGGCTTCCACCGGCAGTTCCGTGGCGCTGCCAACGCCGCTGCACCGGTGCAGGCGTCACTGCGCGGGGAGGGCGGGCAGTTGAAGCTTCAGCTGCACAACACCACGGCCACCGCGCAGGCCGTCAGCGTACGCGCTGCCGTCTACGCCGGCCGCATGCCGGAACGTGAGCTGCAGCTGGCGCCGGGGCAGGCCATGGAGATCCGCTGGAACGCCGCTCCCACGGCAGGCTGGTACGACCTGGAGATCCAGCAGCCCGGCGTGATGCAGCGCCTGGCCGGGCGCATCGAAGATGGCCGGCCGGGCAGCACCGACCCGGCGCTGGGCACCGGGGCGATGCGTTTTCTGCTCGACTGAGGCATTACGCGCCTAGCGCGGTTTCAGTGCCGCCCCGGCATGGCCTGCGGCCGACCACGCGCGCAGGCCCATTACGGCCAGGCCGACGAACACCAGGTACAGCCCGGCGGTGATGTCCAGCGATTTGGCCAGGTACATGCCCACGTAGACCACGTCCACCACGATCCACAGCCACCAGGTGGCCACGTGCCGGCGTGCCTGCCACCACTGCGCCACCAGGCTGAGCGCGGCCAGCATCGCGTCCAGCCAAGGCAGCGCGGCATCGGTCCAGGTGTGCATGGCCGCGCCCAACGCGATGCCGAAGACGATGCCCACGCCGAGGTCACGCAGCAGCTGCGGGCGCGGCAGCGGCACGATCACGATCGCGCCATCCTGCTCGGCATGCCGGTGCCAGCTCAGCCAGCCGTACAGCAGGAAACCGCCGAAAGCGACCTGCAGCAGGGTGTCCGAATACAGCCGTGCTTCGATGAACACCACCGCATACAGGCCCACCGCCAGCAGTCCCACCGGCCACGCCAGCACGCGGCGCTTGGCCATCAGCCACACCCCCAGCAGGCTGGCGGCGACGGCGCTCCATTCGAGCAGGAGCGCGCTCACAGGCCGAAGGTGACCGACAGGCGCGCCTGGCGCGGCGCACCGGCGAACAGGTAGTAATCGCCATAGCTGCTGCCGGTGTCACGCCAGTAGAAGCGGTCGAATACGTTGTCCACCGACAGCGTCCAGGTCACCGGATGCTCGCGCAGCGCGTGCTGGAAGCGCACACCGGCATCGAACACCGAATACGAGGGTGCCTTGACGCTGCCATCCACCGTGGCCACATTGGACGAGGCATAGCGCCAGCCGCCACTCACCGCCAAACCGGCCACGAACGGCAGGGCATAGTCCACGTGCACGGCCGCACGCACCTTGGGCACGTTGACCAGCTGCTGGCCGTCGTAGAACGCGGTGCCGGCATCGCGCGCGCGCGCCTGCAGCACGCTGGCGCTGGCGTTCAGCGCCAGCCGCTCGGTGACCTGGCCATTGGCGGTCAGCTCCAGCCCGGTGTGTGCCTGGGTACCTTCCTGCACGAAGGTGAAGCCGGCCTCGCTGGCGTCCGGCTTGGCGTACTGGAACGGCTGGGTGGTGCGGAACACCGCTGCGCCCAGCATCAGGCCGTCGGTGGCGGCGTACTTGACCCCCAGCTCGCGCTGGCGCGACTGCATGGCCGGCAGGAAGGTGCTGCCGTTGGAGGTCCAGAACGGCGCTTCCTGGCCCAGCGACAGGCCTTCCACGTAGCTGGCGTACACGTTCAGCTGTTCGGTGGCCTGCCACACCAGCGCGGTCTGCGGCAGGAACTGCGACAGCCGGCTGTGCCGTTCCGGGGTGCCGCGCTTGTCGTAGGCGCGCTCATCCAGGCGCACGTAGCGGCCGCCGGCCAGCCACTGCCAGTCATCGCCGAAGTGCATGCGGTCCAGCGCGAACACCGCGCGCTGCCAGCTGTCCAGGCGCCGCGCGGACGGGCCCGGCTGCAGCGGCGAGGGATCGAACACCGGCACCTGCGCATCGCCGATGTTGGCCGTGCCCACGTACTCGTTGACGTTCTGGCGCTTGTCCACGGTGCGGTGGAACGCGCTCAGCCCCACCGACAGTTCGTGTTCCACCGCGCCGGTGCTGAAGCGGCCGCGCAGTTCGCCGCGTGCCTCGTCATTGCGGCGCACGTCGTCGGGGCTGCGGTAATCGTAGATGTCGTAGTCGCCGTTGGGCGCGAAGTAGTTGCCCGGCACGCTGCCATCGGCGCAGCCGGCAGCGTAGTAGCAGCCGTACGCAAAGGCGACGTTGTCCTGGATCACCGAGCGGCTGTGGCCCACCGACACGCGCGACTGCCAGGCCGGGCTGAAATCGTAGGTATGCAGCGCGGTGAGGTTGGTGCTGTCGATGCCCACCGGCTGCTGCCACGGCTGGTGGCCCAGCATGCGGCTGCGGTCCACGCCGCGCGGCAGTTCGCTGCCGCCCAGCAGCTGGTAACCGGACGCCGAACGCTGCGCGCTGGTCTGGTAGTTGGCATCCACTTCCAGCTTGCCGCGTTCGCCGATCAGCCAGTCGGCGGCCAGCGAATAGAAGTTGCGGCGGCCGTCGGCATGCTCGATGTAGGACGAGGTGTCATCCCAGGCCGCGTTGAAGCGCAGCCCGAAGCGCGGGGTAAGCCAGCCGCCCAGGTCCACCGCCGCGTAGCGCGAGCCTTCCGAATCGGTAGCCAGGGTGATGTTGCGCACATCGGCGGGGCGCTTGCCGACGTAGTTGATGATCCCGCCCGGCGCCATCACGCCCGCGGCCAGCCCGGCTTCACCCTTGAGGATTTCCACCTGCTGCACGTTTTCCAGCGCCAGCCGCTGTTCGCCGGCGATGGACAGCCCGTTGAAGCGGTAGCCGGTGGCCGGGTCCAGCGCGAAACCGCGGATGGCGATGTTCTGGTAATAGCCCACCGGTGCGTAGCTGTCGCCCAGCGACGCGTCGTGCCGGGCCAGCTCGGACAGGGTGCGCACCTGCAGGCGATCCAGGAAGGCGCTGTCGAGCACGTTGACCGAGGCCGGGGTGTTCTTCCAGTCCGCGCTGCCGAAGCTGCTCGAGGGCGCCAGCGGCGCGGCGGGCTTGCGCGCCTGTACGCGGATGCCGGCCAGGTCGGTGGGCGAGCGCTCGCCCGCGGCGCTGTCGGCGTCACTGGCGTACAGCGGCAGGGCGGCGCAGAGGGCGGCGGTCAACAGCGTGAGGCGGTAGCAGCGGTTCATTCGATTCGTCATCAGCCAGAGGAGACGAAGCGACGGCGCGCAGGCGCACCGGCCCGCAATGGGGGATGCGCTCGCTGCTCAAGCTCCCTACGCCGGTGCAAACCGGATCAGGTTCCAAGGGACTCTCTCAGCCTGGCAACGCCAGGCACCCCCGCTTCAGTGGCTAGTTTCACACCAATCGGCCGCCGTTGCGACCCCGGTGGCTCAGGCAGCGGCGTGCACGGCATCCAGCAGGGCCCGGCCCGGGCGGCTGGCGAACCAGTCGGCATGGCCCAGCAGGAACGTGTGGTACGCCACGTCGGCGTTGGCCGGAGAGCCGGTAACCCCTTGGAAGTACTCCACTTCCGAAAGGGCGAAGTCCAGGTGCACCACCGGCAGCAGGTCGGCCAGCAGGTGCACCTGGGCGGCCCCCAGCGGCCGTACCTGGCGGTAGCCGGCCAGCAGCGCCAGCGCGATATCGGCATGCGCCACCGGGCCATCGCCGCCTGCATCCAGCCAGGCGATGGCATTGCGCTCGATCGCGGTGGCCAGGTCGAACAGGGCACTGGTCGGCGAGGCCAGGCCGAAATCGAACACGGTGGCGATCGACGCCGTGGCGCCCTGCCCGTGCCAGAGCAGGTTGGAGACGTGCCAGTCGTTGTGCCCCCACAGCACCGGCTCGGCGGCCAGGCGGTCGCCCAGGGCCGCGTGCCAGGGCAGCACCGCGCGCTGCAGGTCGTGTTCCCACTGCTGGCGCGACAGGTAGCTGGCCAGCCCCGGTCGGTCGGGCAGCTCACGCTTCAGCAGTGAAAGTGGATCAGGGGCGCGGATCAGGTCATCGCGCGCCACCAGCAGGTGCGTGCTGCGCTGGGGCGCGCGGTAGCTGGCCGATGCAAGGTGCAGGCGGGCCTGCATCGCACCGGCAGTGCGCGCCTGCGCGGCATCGCCGAGCGGTGTCCAGGAGGGGCTGTCGCGGTACAGGTCATGGCCGTCACCCTGCGCGTGCAGTTCGTAGGTCCAGTTGCCATGGGCGATCGCCGTGGCGCCATCGCAGGCCTGCAGCACCTGCACGACCGGGAGTCCGGCAGCGGCCAGGTGCGCGATGAAACGGTGCTCTTCAGCCAGCACGTCGGCCGTGCGCACGCTGCGATGGTGGCGTTTGATGAAGCAGCGCCGTGATCCGCACTCCACCAGCGCGGCCGCTGAAAACGGTCGCGGGCTGTGCCACACCACGTGGCAGTCGCCCTCAAGCACCGGATAGTGCCCGCGCAGCCAGGCAAGTTCGGCGTCGTCGATTGCAGGCCAATCTGCGGCGACGTCATCGTTGTCCAGGCCCTGCACGCGGTGATCGGTGTTCGTCATTGAAACGGTAGTGTCGGCAAACAGGGCATGGATCGGTGACGCACTTTCAGAAGCGGTGGATCTTGATGTAATCGAACAGATCGGCGTCATTGTCCAGGCCAAGCTTGAGCATGGCATCGCCTTTCTGCCGGCTGATGGTGCTCACGCTCTTGTGCAGTTTCGCGGCGATTTCCTTGACGATCAGGCCGCTGCCCAGCAGGCGCAGGACTTCCACCTCACGGGGCGACAGCGCGCGTGCGCGATCGTCGCCCATGCCCTCCGTGCCGATCTTGTCGATGCGTTTTTTCAGGGTGCGGCTGACATACGGCTGGCCGCGGTGCACGGTCTGGATCGCCACCGGCAGTTCTTCCATCGACGAGGTCTTGTCGACCAGCCCGAGCACGCCGGTTCCAACCACCATGCGCAGGATCGCCAGGTTGTTGGAGACGCTCAGCATCAGCACCGGCAGGTCCGGATAGTGACGGCGGACCTGGCCGATCATGGCAAAACCGTCAGGCTGGCCGCCGCCGGGCATGGAGTAATCGGTGACCAGCACGTCGCACTCCTTGACCTTGAGCACGGCCAAAAGCTCATCCACGCTGCTGGCTTCGGCCACCACGTGGCCCACGCCACTGGATTCGATCACGGATTTGGTGCCGATGCGGACCACCGGGTGGTCGTCGGCGATGATTATGCGCAAGCTCATGGAATAGTATGGCCGTTAAGGCAGCGGCCCCTCGGGGCACGTCGCGGTGGGCGGATCACTCCTGGGAGAACTGACAGCATGCGTACCTCGGTTGTCCGCTGGCTGGTCGTGCTGGGCCTGGTGATCGCGCTGGGCGCCATCGCGGCTCCGGCGCCTGCACCGTCGCTGTCACCGCGCCAGGCTGAATGGATCGACCGGAACCCTACCATCTTACTGGGGCTGTACGACAGCGGCTGGCCACCATTCGAATTCATGCACAACGGCCGCCCCGATGGACTCGGCTACGACTACCTGATGTTGTTGACCCGGCAGCTCGGCGTGCGGGTGAAGGTGCGGGTGTATCGCGATTGGGCAGACGTGCTGGATGCGGCATGCCGGGGCGAGGTCGACGTGGTGATGAACATCACCCTCACCCCGGACCGCACCCGCTGCATGGTCTACACCGGCTCCTACGCCGACGCGCCGTTGGCCCTGGTGGGCCGGGTGGGCGATACCCGGACCTCAAGCGACCCGGACCTGGCCGGGCTGCGCGTGGTCACCGAGCAGGAATTCCTTACCAGCAACCAGGTGCGTTCACGCTTCCCCGCCGCCCGCCAGGTAACCGCGCCCAATACCCGGGCCGCGCTGGCGATGGTGGCCCAGGGCAAGGCCGATGTGTACATCGGCAATGCGCACGTCGCCAGCACCCTGATCCGCGAGCAGGACATTGACGGTATCGCCCTGCTGCGGCCCAGCGACCTGCCGCCCGAGCGCCTCCACTTCGGCGTGCCCAATGCCCGCCAGCCGCTGGCAGAAGCGCTCGACAGCGCGCTGTCCACCGTGACCGCCGCGCAGCGCGAGGCGCTGTACAAGCGCTGGCTGCCGCCACTGCAGTGGTCGGCGCAGTCGCGGCTGATCCTGGGCGAGGCCGAACGCCGCATCCTGGCCACCCCGTTGCGCATGGGCTATGCGCCGAATGGGGCGCCGCTGTCGTTCATCGATGCGGCCGGCGAACCCAGCGGGGTGGCCGGCGATTACCTGCGCCAGCTGCGCATGGTCGGGGCACAGTTGAACCGCGTGCCCGCGCACGACTGGTTCGAGGTGCGCGAGCAGATGCGCCGCGGCGATGTCGATGTGGTGATGGGCATGCCGAACGATGCGCATTACCTGGGCGATGACTGGGTTTTCAGCCAGCCCTTCATCAGCGTGCCCAACGTGATCGTCACCCCGAACAACAGCCGTTCGGTACTGGGGCTGGGCGACCTGGATGGGCGCAGCATCCTGCTCTCCGACCCCGAGCGCCTGCGCGGCTACATCCTCCAGTACGCGCCCAAGGCGCGCATCGTGCCGGCGCGCGGCGTGGAGCAGGCACTGTCGCGACTGGCCAATGGCGACGCCGATGCCTACGTGGGCAACCTGGCGATGGTCGACCGCGTGGTTCGCGAGGTGTATCCGGCCAAGCTGCACGTGGCCGCGCCGGCGGGCTTCAGCGACCAGCTGTCGCTGGCCGTCAAACGCCAGTACGCGCCTCTGGCCACCACCTTCGACCGGGTGCTGGCCAACCTCACCCCACGCGAGCACGCCGCCATCCGGGGCGACTGGCTGCTGGCCGAATACCGCACCGGGCTGGACTGGCGCTCGGTCGCGCGCTGGGCGGTGCCGCTGTCGCTGGTGCTGCTCACCGGCATCATCGTGCATGGCTGGGGCTACTGGCGGCTGCGTCGCGAGGTCGGCATGCGGCGCCGGCTGGAACAGCGGCTGGTGGAAGTGACCGACAACCTGCCGGCGATCGTCTACCAGGCGCGCCGTGACAGCGATGGCCGGGTGACGTTCCCGTACATCACCGGCGACCTGCAGTCGATGTTCGGGGTCAGCACCGCCGAAGTGGTCGCTGATGAAACCCGCCTGGTCGACCAGATCGACCCGCGCGACCGCGAGGCGGTCAACCGCGCGCTGCACGACGCCGCGCGCGATTTCTCCGCGCTGGACATGGAGTTCCGCACCAGCCCGCACGGCGCGGTGCGCTGGGTGCGTACCCGCGCATTGCCGTATGCCGCCGAACACGGTGTAGTGCTGTGGAGCGGTTACTGGGTGGACGTGACCGAAGCGCGCGCACAGGCCGATGCCCTGGCCGCCGCCAAGTCCGACGCCGAACGGGCCACCGCGGCCAAATCCAATTTCCTGGCCACCATGAGCCACGAAATCCGCACGCCGATGAGTGGCGTGCTGGGCATGGTCGAAGCGCTGTCGCACACCGACCTGGATGGCGAGCAGCGGCGCATCATCGCGGTCATCGAGGATTCGGCGCAGATGCTGCGGCAGATCCTGGATGACATCCTCGACTACTCGCGCATCGAAGCCGGCGCGTTGCCGCTGGAGCCGCAGCCGGTCATGCTGCGCAGCCTGCTCGACAACGTGCAGCAGCTGCTGTCGCCACAGGCCTCCAGCAAGAACCTTTCGCTCAGCCTGGAGGTCGATCCCGCCGTCGCCCACCAGCACCTGGTCGATGGCATGCGGCTGCGCCAGATCGTGTTCAACCTGCTCAGCAACGCCATCAAATTCACCAACGAAGGCGCGGTGACCATCGCATTGAGCGTGGAGCGCGATGATGAGATGGCGCAGGCGTTGCGGCTGACGGTGGCCGACACCGGTATCGGCATTTCACCCGAGCAGCGCGAGCGGCTGTTCAAACCGTTTGCCCAGGCCGATGTGGCGATCACCCGCCACTACGGGGGCACCGGGTTGGGCTTGAGCATCTGCCAGCGCCTGGTGGGGTTGATGCGCGGGCGACTGGAGATGCACAGCGTGCCGGGCGAGGGCACGCGCGTGGAGGTGCTGTTGAGCCTGCCGCTGGTGCCCGGCGAGGAAACCGTGCGTGACGAGCAGCGCCCCGGCGGCGACGTCGACCCGCTGCCGCCGGGCCAGGCACGGCGCCGGGTGCTGGTGGTGGAAGACCATCCCACCAACCAGGCCCTGATGCGCTGGCGGCTGCAGCAGCTGGGGCTGCAGCATGAGCTGGCGGTGGATGGCGAAGCCGCGCTGGCGTTGCTGGCATCCTCGCATTTCGACCTGGTCATCACCGATTGCCGCATGCCGGTGATGGACGGCTACACCCTGACCCGGCGCATCCGCGAGCGCGAACGTGGCAGGGGCCAGCGCATGCCGGTGCTGGCGCTCACCGCCAGCGCGCTGGCCGAAGACGTGCAGCGCTGCCGCGAAGCCGGCATGGATGACCTGCTGGCCAAGCCGGTGGCGCTGGCCACGTTGCGCCAGGCGCTGCGCCGCTGGCTGCCCTCGGACGATGCGGACGACGCTGTGCGTGACGCCACGCCGCCGGTGGAAGCCGCGCCTGCGGTGGCGCCCACGCGCGCGGCGATCGTGCGCCGCTTCGGTTCCGAACACGTGGCCACGGTGCTGATCGACAGCATGCGCCAGGCCACCGCCGACGACCTGCAGCGCGGCTGGGAAGCGCGCGACATGGGCGACAGCAACACCGCGGTTGAGGTGCTGCATCGTATCGTCGGAGGGCTGGGCACGCTGGGCGCCGAAGCACTGGCCACCCAGGCGCGCGACCTGATGCAGCGGATTCCAGAACACGGCCTGACGGCCAGCGCCGACGACATCCGCGCGTTCGAGGACGCCTTGCAGGTGTACCTGGCCAGCCTGGACGAATCGTAGGGACACCCCATGGGTGTCCGCGCGATGCCTGATCAAAGCGCAGACACCCATGGGGTGTCCCTACGGCTGTTCCTTCAGGTATTCGATGACCAGCCGCCGGCGCTCCGGATCCGCCGTCGCATTGACCATCCTGGAGCCCGGCACCACGGTGGCCGGAGAGCGCAGGAACGCGTCCAGGGTCTGCTCGGTCCAGACCAGGTCGGCGCGCTGCATCGCAAGCGAGTAGGGATAGCCGGCCACGCTGCCCGCGCGGCGCCCCAGCACGCCGTGCAGGTTGGGACCGAAGCGGTGCACGCCGCCGGCAGTGACCGTGTGGCAGCCACCGCAGATCGCGAACGCACGCTGGCGTTCCTGCTGCCGCGCCTGCTCGGGCGTCTGCGGCGTACGTGCGCACGCGCCCAGCAGCAGGCAGCACATCAGCACCAGCAACCGGCGCGGCAGCCGCATCACATCGCCGGGTAGTTCGGCCCGCCGCCACCTTGCGGAGTAACCCACACGATGTTCTGGGTGGGGTCCTTGATGTCGCAGGTCTTGCAGTGCACGCAGTTCTGCGCGTTGATCTGCAGCTGCTCGTGGCCTTCGCTGCCGACGAATTCGTACACCCCGGCCGGGCAGTAGCGCGCTTCCGGGCCGGCGTACTCGGCCAGGTTGACCCGCACCGGCACGCTCGCGTCCTTGAGGGTCAGGTGCGAAGGCTGGTCTTCTTCGTGGTTGGTGCTGCTCAGGAACACCGAGCTGAGCCGGTCGAAGGTGAGCACGTTGTCCGGCTTGGGGTACACGATCCTGGTGTGCTGCGACGCCGGTTCCAGGCACTCGTGGTCAGCCTTGCTGTGGCGCAGCGTCCACGGCGGGTTGCGGATGCCCAGCTTGGGCAGCAGCCACTGCTCGATACCGGTCATCAGCGTGGCCACGCTGCGGCCCTTCTTGAACCACTGCTTGAAGTTCTTGGACTGCTTCAGCTCATCATGCAGCCAGCTGCCTTCGAATGCGGCCGGGTAGGCGCTGAGCTCGTCGCGCTGGCGATCGGCCACCAGCGCATCGAAGGCCGCATCGGCGGCCAGCATGCCGGTCTTGATCGCCGCGTGGCTGCCCTTGATCCGGCTGGCGTTGAGGTAGCCGGCTTCGCAGCCGACCAGCGCGCCGCCGGGGAACACGGTCTTGGGCAGCGACAAGAGGCCACCGGCGGTGATCGCACGCGCGCCGTAGGCGATGCGCTTGCCGCCTTCCAGGTGCTTGCGGATCGACGGGTGGGTCTTGAAGCGCTGGAATTCCTCGAACGGGCTCATCCACGGGTTGCGGTAATCCAGCCCGACCACGAAGCCCACCGCGACCTTGCCGCCGTCGGCGTGGTACAGGAACGAACCACCGTAGGTATCGCTGTCCAGCGGCCAGCCGGCGGTGTGCACCACCAGGCCCGGCTCATGCTTGGCCGGGTCGATCTGCCACAGCTCCTTGATGCCGATCCCGTACGCCTGCGGGTCCTTGCCGGCGTCGAGCTGGAAGCGTGCGATCAGCTCGCGGCCCAGGTGGCCGCGCGAGCCTTCGGCGAAGATCGTGTACTTGGCATGCAGCTCCATGCCGCGTTCGAAGTTGGGCCCGTGCGAGCCATCCTTGCGGATGCCCATGTCGCCGGTGGCCACGCCCATCACCGCGCCGTTCTCGTCGTACAGCACTTCGGCGGCGGCAAAGCCGGGGAAGATCGCCACTTCCAGCGCTTCGGCCTGCTGCGCCAGCCAGCGGGTGACCTCGCCCAGGCTGATGATGTAGTTGCCTTCGTTGTGGAAGCATTCCGGCAACAGCGCATGCGGCGTGCTGCGCGCGCCTTCCGGGCTGAGGAACAGGAATTCGTCGCGGGTGACCTTCTGCTTCAGCGGCGCGCCGCGTTCGGCCCAGTCCGGGAACAGTTCGGTCAGCGCGCGGGTATCCATGATCGCGCCGGACAGGATGTGCGCGCCGGGTTCGGAGCCCTTTTCCAGCACGCACACCGACAGCTCGCGGCCGGCCTCGATGGCGCGCTGGCGCAGGCGGATCGCGGTGGCCAGGCCGGCAGGGCCGGCGCCGACGATCACCACGTCGAATTCCATGGCTTCACGCGGGGGCAGGGCAGTGGTTTCTTCGCTCATGGGGGTGCGTAACTCGTGGGTAGTGCCGTCCCGGCCGGAGCCGGCGGCGGTTGCCTGGGAATCGCGCGCGACGTGTCACTGCGCAATGCTGGATCAAGCCATCAGGGTAGCGGCACGCGGCGTTTCCGCCTAGTTCGCCGACATTCGCTGTCATATGGTGCGTCGCATCAATCCAGCACGGGCGGTGATCGTACGGGGATTGCGGACAGCACGTCAGCTCGCGGCCCCGAACGCCGCGTGATACTCCACCTCGGCATCCGGACACCCACCGTGCAGCCGCAGCGAATGGAAATACGCCGCCGGCACCCCGGGCAACCGCAGGCGCGGTTCGGCCCGGAACCCGAACCGGCCGTAATACGCCGGATCCCCCAGCAGCACGCAACCGGCCGCACCGCGCGCCCGCAGTGTCTCCACTGCTGCCCGCATCAACGCGCTCCCCACACCCTGCCCCTGCCGCCCCGGTGCCACCGAAATCGGCCCCAGCCCATACCAGCCCGGGCTGCCATCACTGAGCTGCACCTTTGACAGCGCCACATGCCCGACGATGCCATCGGCGTCTTCGGCCACCAGGGAGACCGCCAGCGCACCTTCGCGGCGCAGCGCATCCACGATGTACTGCTCGGTGTGGCTGCTGTGCGGCGCATCGACGAACGCTGCGCGGGTGAGGGCATGAATGGCGTCGGCCTCGCCGGGACGCTCGCTGCGGATCTGCATGGGCGGAGATCTCTGCGGGAGGAGGTCGCCATTGTACCGGCGTGGTGCGGCGTGCCTTGGCCGGTCCCGGGCCAGGCATCACAATGGGGGTCCTGTCACTGCCCTGCGACGCCGCCGCCCATGGCCCTCAATCCGTACGATCTGTTCGATGTCCGCTCGCTGCTCACCGAAGAGGAGCGCGCAGTGCAGGCCACGGTGGCGCGTTTCACCGACGAACGCGTGCTGCCGATCATCGGCGACGCGTTTGACGAGGGCCGCTTCCCGGATGAACTCATTCCCGAAATCGCCTCGCTTGGCCTGCTCGGCTCCAGCCTGCCGGAACAATACGGCGGGGGCGGCCTCAACGCGGTCAGCTACGGCCTGATCTGCCAGGAACTGGAACGCGGTGACTCGGGCCTGCGCAGTTTCGTTTCAGTGCAGAGCTCGCTGTGCATGTACCCGATCTTCGCCTACGGCAGCGAAGACCAGCGCCTGCGCTGGCTGCCGGACATGGCGGCCGGCCGGGTGATCGGCTGCTTCGGCCTGACCGAAGCCCACGGCGGTTCCGACCCGGCCGCGATGAAGACCCGCGCGGTGCGCGACGGCGGCGACTGGGTGATCAACGGCAGCAAGATGTGGATCACCAGCGGCCCGGTGGCCGATATCGCCATCGTCTGGGCGCATACCGAAGACGGCATCCAGGGGTTCGTGCTGGAAAAGGGCATGGCCGGGTTCACCACCCAGGAAATCAAGCACAAGATGAGCCTGCGCGCCTCGCTCACCGGCGCGCTGTTCTTCGACAACGTGCGCGTGCCCGAACGCAACCGGCTGCCCAACGTGCAGGGCCTGAAAGGCCCGCTGGGCTGCCTCAACCAGGCCCGCTACGGCATCAGCTGGGGCCCGATCGGCGCGGCCGTGGCCTGCCTGGACGAGGCGTTGAACTACACCAAGGAACGCGTGTTGTTCGGACGCCCGGTGGCGGCCACCCAGAGCGCCCAGATCAAACTCGCCGACATGGCCCGGCGCATCACCACCGCGCAGCTGCTGTCACTGCAGCTGGGGCGGTTGAAGGATGCCGGCCAGCTGCAGCCGCAGCAGGTCAGCCTGGCCAAGTGGAACAACTGCCGCATGGCGATCGACATCGCCCGGGAGTGCCGCGGCCTGCTCGGCGGCGCCGGCATCACCACCGAACACGTGGCGATCCGGCATGCGTTGAACCTGGAATCGGTGATCACCTATGAGGGCACCGAAACCGTGCACCAGCTTGTGATCGGGCGCGAACTGACCGGCATCAACGCGTTCTAAGCGCCGCCGGCGAATCCGCTCTGGCGCCACGCTTCGTACATCACCACGGCGACCGTGTTGGACAGGTTGAGGCTGCGGTTGTCCGGCTGCATCGGCAGGCGCAGGCGGCGGCCGTGCGGCAACGCATCCAGCACGTCCTGCGGCAGGCCACGGGTTTCCGGGCCGAACAGGAACGCATCGCCATCTTCGAACTGCTGGGTGTCATAACGCACGCTGCCGCGGGTACTCAGGGCGAACAGGCGCTTGGGCGCGATCACCTGCAGGGCGGTATCCAGGTCCGGATGCACCTGCAGTCGAGCGTATTCGTGGTAATCCAGGCCGGCGCGCTTGAGCTGCTTGTCGCTCAGGTCGAAACCGAGCGGCTCGATCAGGTGCAGTCGCGCGCCGGTGTTGGCGCAGAGCCGGATCACATTGCCGGTATTCGGGGGAATTTCCGGCTGGAACAACACAACATGGAACGTAGGGTTGGCGGTCATTCGTGCATTTTACGCCGCGACCTCGATGTACGGACAAATCAAACGGCATGCACCCCTACGGTAGGTACCGACCGTTGGTCGGTACGCTTCAGCGAACTGCGAAGGCCTGCAGGTCGTTCGGCGACGGGCGCACCTGCAGGGTCGGCAGGTTGATGATCACATCGCGGGCGATCGTGCCGGCGGCCGAGGCCAGGGCACCCATGTAATCGGTGCTGCGGGTGTCCTGCTCGGCAGCCAGGGCTTCGCGCTGTTCGGCGGTCGGGCGGACCTCAACGGCGGCCAGGGTGGTGACGCGCTGGCTGTTGGCCAGTTCGGCACGGTATTCGGCGATCTGGCCGGCGGTCGGACGGACTTCCACCAGCGCCAGGGTCGGGATGCTGCTGGTGCGTTCGACTTCGGCCTGGGCCAGCTGGTCGGCGGCGGGGCGGACCTGCACGGTCGGCAGGGTGGTGATGGCGGAAGCGGCATGCACGTTCGAAACAAACGCGGAGCCGGCAGCGAGGGCGATGGCAATTGCGATGGTCTTGGTGTTCATGACGGGGCCTGTTTAGTGTTGGTGAGCAGTGGTGTAGTAGTAAGGTAGTACACCGAATCTGGGAGTGCAAGAGAAATTTTCAGATTCCGTGTTGTGTTCAGCGATCAGTCAGCTTTGGTTTGATCGCGTCCTTTCCGCACTTGGGTGTAAGCAGGCCCCGTGCCAACTTTTAGTCGTTGATTTGAAAGCGTTTTGTCGGGCGCACAGAGTGTCCGCTGTCCGGACACCTGTCCGATCCAGGGCTGCGCGACTGTCCGGACAGGGGTTCAGGTGGCGGCAGAAGGCGCCGTGGCGGTCAGCGGCGCGCCCGGAAAGTTCCCTGACAAAGGGAGTGACTGTTGGCCGATGCCTTCACCCGTAGTCCCGGGCTAGCATCTCCCTTCACTTTCATGACCAAGGAAACGGAATGACCTCCCAACTTCGACCGCGTGCCGCGCTGCTGGCTGTAGCGCTTTCCGCCGCCCTGGGCAGCTTCGCCCCGGCCCCGGTGATGGCAAGGCCGGCACAGGTCGCCAAGGTCGACATTCCGTTTGAAGAGTTCACCCTGCCCAACGGCCTGCGCGTGGTGGTGCACACCGACCGCAAGGCGCCGATCGTGGCGGTGAACATCTGGTACCACGTGGGCAGCAAGGACGAACCGGCCGGCCGCACCGGCTTTGCGCACCTGTTCGAACACCTGATGTTCCAGGGCAGCGAAAACCACGCCGGCGAATACTTCGAACCGTTCAAGCAGGTCGGCGTGACCGGCCAGAACGGCACCACCAACACCGACCGCACCAACTACTTCGAGAACGTCCCCACCACCGCGCTGGACATGGCGCTGTGGATGGAATCGGACCGCATGGGCCACCTGCTCGGCGCGATCGACCAGGCTGCGCTCGACGAACAGCGCGGCGTGGTGCAGAACGAAAAGCGCCAGGGCGAGAACCAGCCTTACGGGCAGGTGTGGGACAAGCTCACCCGCTCCATGTACCCCGAAGGCCACCCGTACCACCACGGCGTGATCGGGTCGATGAACGACCTCAACGCGGCCTCGCTGGACGACGTCAAGAACTGGTTCCGCACCTGGTACGGCCCCAACAACGCGGTGCTGGTGCTGGCCGGTGATATCGACGTGGCCACCGCCAAGGAAAAGGTCGCCCGTTACTTCTGCGACATCCCGGCCGGCCCGAGCATGGCCCAGCCGGCGGTCAACGTGGCCAAGCGCGAGAAATCCACGCGCGAAACCATGACCGACAAGGTCCCGCAGGCGCGCATCTACCGCGTCTGGAACGTCGCCCAGACCGGCACCACCGACATCGACCAGCTGCAGCTGTTCGCGCAGGTACTGGGCGGGGCCAAGTCCTCGCGCCTGGACCAGCGCCTGCTGCACCAGGACAAGCTGGTGGACAACATCAGCGCCGGTGCCTACACCTCGCAGCTGGGGTCCAACTTCGTGATCATGGCCACCGTCAAGCAGGGCGTGGACCCGGCCAAGGTCGAAGCGATCATCGATGAGGAAGTGCGCCGCCTGGTCAAGGACGGCCCCACCGCCGATGAGCTGAGCCGCGGCAAGACCGCGTTCCGCGCTGGCTTCATCCGTGGCATCGAACGCATCGGCGGGTTCGGCGGCAAGGCCGACGCGCTGGCCGAGTGCGCCGTGTTCGAAGGCGACCCGGGCTGCTTCCGCCGTTCGCTGGCCAACATCGACGCCGCCAGCGCCGCCGACGTGCGCGCGGCCGGTGCCAAGTGGCTGGGCGTGGGCGACCACACCCTGGTGGTGGAACCGGGCGCACGCGTGGCTCTGCCGGAACTGCCGTCGGCCACCCCCAAGCCGTTCACCGTGCCGGGCGTGGACCCCAGGTTCAGCACCAGCCCGACCGTGGTGGACCGCAGCACCGGCGTGCCGCAGACCAGGACCTTCCCGGAACTGAAGTTCCCGCAGCTGCACCGCGCCACGTTGAAGAACGGCACCCAGGTGATCCTGGCCGAGCGCCATGACATTCCGGTGGTGCAGTTCAGCTATGAATTCCCCGGTGGTTTCACCGCCGACCAGGGCCGCAAGTCCGGCACCGCCAACTTCACCATGGACCTGATGGGCGAGGGCGCCGGCAAGCTGGGCGCACTGCCGTTCGCCGATGCGGCCGACGCACTGGGCGCCAGCCTGGGTGCATCGGCCACCCTGGACAGCGCCGCCGTGTACCTGTCGGCGCTGAAGGAAAACCTGGCCCCGTCGCTGGCCCTGTACGCGGACATGCTGCGCCAGCCGCGCTTCGACCAGGCCGAGATCGACCGGGTCAAGGCCACCTGGATCGCCGGCATCCAGCAGGAGAAGGTCAACCCGAACGCCTCGGCCATGCGGGTCCTGCCCACCCTGCTGTATGGGGCTGGCCATCCGTACGCCATTCCGTTCACCGGCAGCGGCAACGAAGCCGACATCCAGTCGCTGACCCGCGCCGACCTGGTCGACTTCCACCGCGATTGGCTGCGCCCGGAGCAGGGCACCCTGATCGTGGTCGGTGACACCACCCTGAAGGAAATCGTGCCGCTGCTGGAGCGCCAGCTTGGCGACTGGAAGAGCAGTACCCCGGCGCCGCAGGCCAAGGCCCCGGTGGATGTCGCGCGCCCGGCCAAGGCCCGCGTGTACCTGATCGACCAGCCCGGCGCGGTGCAGGCCAACCTGTTCGCCGGCCAGGTGGTGCCCTCCACCATGGACGCCGGTGCCACGCGCTTCGATATCGCCAACGGCGTGCTCGGCGGCGACTTCACCTCGCGCCTGAACATGAACCTGCGCGAAGAGAAGCACTGGTCCTACGGCGCCCGCACCATGGCCAGCAGCACTCTGGGCCAGCGCCCGTGGATGGCCGTGGCCCCGGTCCAGATCGACAAGACCGCCGAGGCAATGAAGGAGATGCAGAAGGAAATCGCCGACTTCGCCTCCGGTGCCGAAACCATCACGCCGGCCGAGGTCACCCGCATCCGCAACATCCAGAACCTGAGCCTGCCGGGCGCCTACGAGACCGCCAGCGCGGTGCTGGGCACCATCAGCAGCATCGTCCGCTACCAGCGCCCGGACGACTACGTGTTCAAGCGCAAGGCCGAGATCGAAGCGATGACCCCGGCCCAGGTCCAGCAGGCCGCCGCCACGCTGGATCCAAAAACCCTGACCTGGGTGGTGGTGGGCGACCTGAAGCAGACCGAAGCCCCGGTGCGCGCGCTGAACCTGGGCGAGGTGACCATCATCGACGCCGATGGCAAGCCGGTGAAATAAGGGCGCCGGGCCCGGCCCGGCCACACCCCCGTAGCGCCGGGCCCTGCCCGGCTGCGCGGGGGCTGTGCACCCGCGATTCAGCCTGTTCAGGCAGAATCGCCCCAATGACCTTCACGAGCGTCCCCACCATGCGCCTTCTGCTGCTTTCCGTTCTGACCCTCAGCGCCACTGCCTGCACCTGGGTGCCGATCGAACCGGTGGGCAAGACCGTCCGCGTGCTGCCGTCCGGCCCGGTTCCCACCGGCTGCGTCACCAAGGGCGAGGTGGTGGTCACCGTGAAGGACAAGGTCGGCTTCTACAACCGCAACCCGCTGCGGGTGCAGGAAGAGCTGGAAACCCTGGCCCGCAACGAGGCGCCCAGCGCCGGCGCAAATGCGGTCCAGGCGTCAGGCCTGCCGGCAGATGGCAGCCAGCGTTTTGCTGCCTTCCAGTGCCCGCCACGCTGAACCCGTCAGGTCCGGGCCGGAACCATACGCCCGGACGTGAATTCGTAAAGGTGCGGTGAAGGCAAAGGGGGCTTACAATAGCGCCCCCTTTGCCTGAGCCTTGGCGCTAACTGATGCTCTTCAAGAATGTATCGATCGCCGGCCTGGCGCACATCGACGCGCCGCACACGCTGACGTCCAAGGAAATCAACGAACGTCTGCAGCCGACGCTGGATCGCCTGGGCATCCGTACGGACGTGCTGGGCGATATCGCCGGCATCCACGCCCGCCGCCTGTGGGACGCGGACATGCTCGCCTCCGACGCCGCGACCCTGGCTGCCCGCAAGGCGCTGGACGACGCCGGCATCGGCGCTGACAAGATCGGCCTGCTGGTCAACACCTCGGTCAGCCGCGACTACCTGGAGCCGTCCACGGCCAGCATCGTCTCGGGCAACCTGGGCGTCAGCGACCAGTGCATGACCTTCGACGTCGCCAATGCCTGCCTGGCCTTCATCAACGGCATGGACATCGCCGCGCGCATGCTTGAACGCGGCGAGATCGACTATGCGCTGATCGTCGATGGCGAAACCGCCAACCTCGTCTACGAGAAGACCCTCGAGCGCATGGCCCTGCCGGGCGTGACCGCCGACGACTTCCGCAACGAGATGGCCGCCCTGACCTTGGGCTGTGGCGCTGCCGCCATGGTCATGGCACGCACCGAACTGGTGCCCGACGCGCCGCGCTACCGCGGTGGCGTGACCCGTTCGGCCACTGAGTGGAACCAGCTGTGCCGCGGCAACCTGGACCGCATGGTCACCGACACCCGCATGCTGCTGATCGAAGGCATCAAGCTGGCCCAGAAGACCTTCGTGGCCGCCCGCGAAGCACTGGGCTGGGCGGTGGAGGAACTGGACCAGTTCGTCATCCACCAGGTCAGCCAGCCGCACACCGCCGCCTTCATCAAGAACTTCGGCATCGACCCGAAGAAGGTGATGACCATCTTCGGTGAGCACGGCAACATCGGTCCGGCCTCGGTGCCGATCGTCCTGAGCAAGCTCAAGGAGCTGGGCCGCCTCAAGAAGGGCGACCGCATCGCGCTGCTCGGCATCGGTTCGGGCCTGAACTGCTCGATGGCCGAAGTGGTCTGGTAAACCGCCACTTCAGCGCCGCCGCGCGGTTCTTCCCATACTCGAGGGCCGGTTCTACCGGCCCTTTCCACAGGTGCGCTTCCATGCCCAAGCTTCCCGGTTATCCCGCCCATCCACAGCGCTTCGAAGTCCGCCCCGGCCTGACGATGGGCTACCTCGACGAAGGCCCGCGCGATGGCGAGGTGGTGGTGATGGTCCACGGCAACCCGTCGTGGAGCTACTACTGGCGCACGCTGGTGGCCGGGCTGTCGGACCGCTACCGCTGCATCGTGCCCGACCACATCGGCATGGGCCTGTCGGACAAGCCCGATGACGCGCACTACGAGTACACCCTGCAGTCGCGCGTGGACGACCTGGACGCGCTGCTGGCGCACCTTGGCATTACCGGCCCGGTGACCCTGGCCGTGCACGACTGGGGCGGCATGATCGGCTTTGGCTGGGCGCTGTCGCACCATGCGCAGGTCAAGCGCCTGGTGGTGCTCAACACCGCCGCCTTCCCGATGCCGGCGGCCAAGCAGATGCCGTGGCAGATCGCGCTGGGCCGGCACTGGAAGATCGGCGAGTGGATCATCCGCACCTTCAATGCGTTCTCGTCCGGTGCCTCGTGGCTGGGCGTGGAGCGGAAGATGCCGGCCGACGTGCGCCGTGCCTATGTGTCGCCGTACAACAGCTATGCCAACCGGATCAGTACCATCCGCTTCATGCAGGACATTCCGCTGAGCCCGGCCGACAAGGCCTGGTCGCTGCTGGAACGCGCCGGCAAGGCGCTGCCGTCGTTTGCCGACCGCCCGGCCTTCATCGGCTGGGGCCTGCGCGATTTCGTGTTCGACCACCACTTCCTGGCAGGCTTCCAGGCGGCGCTGCCGCAGGCGCAGGTGCACGCGTTCGAGGACGCCGGGCATTACGTGCTGGAAGACAAGCACGAGGTGCTGGTGCCGGAGATCCGCGCGTTCCTGGACCGGAACCCGATTTGACGGGCGTGACGACCAACGGTCGTCACCTACCGAGGGTTGGCGTGGCGGGTGCAGGCGGTAGGTGACGACCGTTGGTCGTCACACGCACATTCAGGCGGCGCGATTGCCGTCGTTGCCCTCGCCATCCCGCCAGGCCCAGCTCTCCAGGCTCAGCGCCGGCAGCCCATGGATCGCCCGCGCCTTGTCGCACTGCGGGCTGGCCTTGCCGAACTCCCACGACGCATCCACCTCGCGGCACACGCTGGGGCGGTTGGGGTGGATGCTGCAGCGTGAATACACCCCGATCTCCGCATCCAGCGCCACGCAGCGCACGGGCTTGGAATGGGTGCCGCGCATGCACAGGCGGTGCGGGTCGAGCGGCTCGGTCAGCTGGTGCGGCACGCCGCCGGGGGTGACCTCGTCCGATTCCATCCAGTGGAAGGCCACGCGGTACTGGGTGCAGCAGGCGCCGCACGTCATGCAGGGATGGGACATGGGCGTGCCGCCTCGGGCGGCAGGGGGATGGAAAGGCGAAGGGGGCGAATTTTCCACGCCTGCGGCCGCCGCGCAAGAATTTTCTGCAGCGGCGACAATGAACGGATGAACAGCCCGATCAACATCGCCGCGCGCCTGCCCGAACTGGCCCGCGAACGCCCCGACCAGATCGCCATCCGCTGCCCCGGCCGGCCCGGCCCCGGGGGCATGGCGCGCTATGACGTGACCCTCGATTACCGCACCCTGGACGCCCGCAGCGACGCCATGGCCGCCGGCTTGGCGGCCTACGGCATCGGCCGCGGCGTGCGCGCGGTGGTGATGGTGCGGCCCTCCCCGGAGTTCTTCCTGCTGATGTTTGCGCTGTTCAAGAACGGCGCGGTGCCGGTACTGGTTGACCCGGGCATCGACAAGCGCGCGCTGAAGCAGTGCCTGGGCGAGGCGCAGCCGGAAGCCTTCATCGGCATCGGCCTGGCCCACGTGGCGCGGCTGGTGCTGCGCTGGTGCCCGTCCGCCACGCGCCTGGTCACGGTCGGCCGCCGCTGGGGCTGGGGTGGCACCACCCTGGACCAGCTGGAAGCGCAGGGCGCACGCCAGCCGCAGCCGATGGCCGCCACCGATGGCGAGGATGTCGCCGCCATCCTGTTCACCAGCGGCTCCACCGGCGTGCCCAAGGGCGTGGTCTACCGCCACCGCCATTTCGTCGGCCAGGTGGACCTGCTGCGCTCGGCATTCGGCATGGAGGCCGGCGGGGTCGACCTGCCCACCTTCCCGCCGTTCGCGTTGTTCGACCCGGCGCTGGGGCTGACCTCGGTCATTCCGGACATGGACCCCACGCGCCCGGCCAAGGCCGACCCGCGCAGGCTGCACGACGCCATCGCCCGCTTCGGCGTGACCCAGCTGTTCGGCTCGCCCGCACTGATCCGGGTGCTGGCCGACCACGGCCAGCCGCTGCCCGGCGTGCGCCGGGTGACCTCGGCCGGCGCGCCGGTGCCGCCGGACGTGGTGGCCCGCATCCGCCGCCTGTTGCCCGACGACGCCCAGTTCTGGACCCCGTATGGCGCCACCGAGTGCCTGCCGGTGGCAGTGATCGAAGGCCGCGAGCTGGAAAGCACCCGCCAGGCCACCGAAGCCGGCGCCGGCACCTGCGTGGGCCGCGTGGTGGCGCCCAACGAGGTGCGCATCATCGCCATCGACGACGCCCCGCTGCCGCACTGGTCGCAGGCGCGCGAAGTGGCCCAGGGCGTGGTGGGTGAAATCACCGTGGCCGGCCCGACCGCCACCGACAGCTACTTCAACCGCCCGCAGGCCACCGCCGCGGCCAAGATCACCGAAACGCGCGCCGACGGCAGCACCCGCGTGGTGCACCGCATGGGCGATGTCGGCTACTTCGACGCCGACGGCCGCTTGTGGTTCTGCGGGCGCAAGACCCAGCGCCTGGAGACCGCATACGGCCCGCTGTATACCGAACAGGTGGAGCCGGTGTTCAACGCACTCAACGGCATCGCGCGCACCGCGCTGGTCGGCGTGGGCCCCGCTGGCCGGCAGCTGCCGGTGCTCTGCTATGAACTGCAGCCGGGCAGCGCCGATTCGCCGGCCCTGCAGCAGCGGTTGCGCGATGAAGCGGCCGCGCATGCCGGCACGCTGCGCATCGAACGCTTCCTGCTGCACCCCGGCTTCCCGGTCGATATCCGCCACAACGCCAAGATCGGCCGCGAGAAGCTCGCGGTCTGGGCGGCAACCCGAATGGAACAACCCGCATGAAGATCCTTGTCACCGGTGGTGGTGGTTTCCTCGGCCAGGCGCTGTGCCGTGGCCTGGTCGCGCGAGGCCACGAGGTCCTGAGTTTCAACCGCGGCGATTACCCGCCGCTGGCCGCGATGGGCGTGGGCCAGATCCGCGGCGACCTGGCCGACGCCGACGCCGTGCGCCACGCGGTGGCCGGGGTGGATGCGGTGTTCCACAACGGCGCCAAGGCCGGTGCTTGGGGCAGCTATGAGAGCTACCACCGGGCCAACGTGGTCGGCACCGACAACGTCATCGCCGCCTGCCGCAGCCACGGCGTGCGCACGCTGGTGTACACCTCCACGCCCAGCGTCACCCACCGCGCCACCCACCCGGTGGAAGGCCTGGGTGCCGATGAAGTGCCGTATGGCGAGAACTTCCAGGCCCCGTACGCGGCCACCAAGACCATCGCAGAGCAGCACGTGCTGGCCGCCAACGACGCCACCCTGGCCACCGTCGCACTGCGCCCGCGCCTGATCTGGGGCCCGGGCGACCAGCAGCTGGTGCCGCGCCTGGCCGAACGCGCGCGCGCCGGCCGCCTGCGCTTCGTTGGCGACGGCAGCAACCTGGTCGACACCACCTACATCGACAATGCCGCGCTGGCCCACTTCCTGGCCTTCGAACACCTGGCCCCGGGCGCGGCGTGCGCCGGCAAGGCGTACTTCATCTCCAACGGCGAACCGCTGCCGATGCGCGAGCTGCTCAACAAGCTGATGGCCGCGGTGGGCGCGCCGCCGGTGGAGAAATCGATCAGCTTCAAGACCGCTTACCGCATCGGCGCGGTGGCCGAACGGCTGTGGCCGCTGCTGCGCCTGCGCGGCGAACCGCCGATGACCCGCTTCCTCGCCGAGCAGCTGTGCACGCCGCACTGGTACAGCATGGAACCTGCGCGGCGCGACTTCGGCTACGTGCCGCAGGTGAGCATTGACGAAGGGCTCACGAGGCTGAAGGCTTCATCGCGCGGCGAGGAATCCATCACTTCCTGAACACCGGGGGTTGGTGAAGATGGCAGCACGCCAATCCGGCACGCACGACGCGAGGATCGACATGCTGCACTACGCCGTAATCTTTTTTGTCATCGCCATCATTGCGGCGGTGCTCGGCTTCTCCGGCATCGCCGGCGCTGCCAGCAACATTGCCTGGATCCTGTTTGTGGTGTTCCTGATCCTGGCCATCATTTCGATGTTCCGTAAGCGAGGGTAGTAGCGCAGGATCCTGCACGCCCCCTCTCTCCGGGCAACCAGGATCCAGCGCAGTCTCCGACGGCCTGGCGCTCGCAAGAGCGCCGGGCCGTCGTTGCTTCAGGTGCCGGTGATCGAACTGCGGAGCGCGCGCTCGCTGGCGTGCCGTTCCAGCGCCAGCTCCAGCAGCCGGGTGATCAGCGCGGTGTAATCCAGTCCGCTGGCCGCCCATAGCTTGGGATACATGCTGATCCGGGTGAAGCCGGGCAGGGTGTTGATCTCGTTGATGACCACCTCGCCACCGCGGGTGAGGAACACATCCACCCGTGCCAGCCCCGCGCAGTCCAACGCCTGGTAGGCGCGCACCGCGATCTCGCGGATGCGCTGCTGGTCGGCTGCGCTGATGTCGGCCGGCACCACCACATCGGCGCCGTTTTCGCTGATGTATTTGGTGTCGTACGAATAAAACTCGTCGTGCACCACCACCTCGCCGCACACGCTCGCCTCGGGCGACGCGTTGCCCAGCACCGCGCATTCGATCTCGCGGCCGTCGATGGCCGCTTCCACAAGTGCCTTGTGGTCGTAATCCAGTGCCAATGCCAGCGCGTCCTGGAATTCCTGCGCCGTGCGCACCTTGCTCACGCCCACCGACGAGCCCTGGTTGGCGGGTTTGACGAACAGGGGGCTGCCCAGCCGGGCGGTCAGCGCGGCGTAGTCGGCTGCGCCTGCGGTGGCCCGGGTGAAGCAGGCGAACGGTGCCACGGCCAGCCCGGCATCGCGCAGCAGGCGCTTGGCCACATCCTTGTCCATCGCCACCGCCGAGCCCAGCACGCCCGAGCCCACGAAGGGCAGGTTGGCCATGCGCAGCAGCCCCTGCAGCGAGCCGTCCTCGCCCAGCGTGCCGTGCACGATCGGGAATACCACGTCGATCTGGGCCAGCGCGGCCGCCGGGGTGGCCGGCACCAGCTGCTGGCGTTCGGCGCCGGGCAACACCGCCACGCCCTGGCCGGAACGGTTCAACGCGATCCGCGCCGGGTCGTCGGCGTGCAGCAGGAACCCGTCCGGATCGCTCACATGCCACTGTCCCTGCTTGTCGATGCCGATCAGGGTGACCTCGAAACGCTCCTTGTCCAGCGCGTCCAGGATGTTTTTCGCCGACTGCAGCGAGACCTCGTGTTCGGCCGAACGGCCGCCGAAAATGATGCCAACCCGGATCCTGCCCATGCTGCTGCCGCTCCTGCCATGCGTGTGAGGGATATTGTAGAGCCACGCCCTGCGTGGCTGGAGCGGCCGACGATGGTTCAGCCACGCAGGGCGTGGCTCTACCCATCAAGGCGGCGGGTACAATGACGCAATGGCACGCTCCCTGCTCTCCTCCCTCAAGCCCCTGGCCGGCAATGCGCTGCAGCTCGCGCTCAACCGCACCCTGGCGCTGGATCCCGATACCCGCCGCGCGCTGGTCGCGCTGGATGGCCGCCACATCGCCCTGACCCTGGAATCGCCCGCGCTGGCGATGCGGATCGGTGTCGAGGGCGAGCGCCTCACGGTGGGCCCGGTGGACCCGCAGCAGGAACCGGACCTGGCCGTGCGCAGCACGTTGGGCGGGGTACTGGCACAGCTGCCGTTCCTGGCCAACGCACGCCGTGGCGGCGACGCCCCGGCCGGGCGGGTCAAAGTGTCCGGCGATGCCGAACTGGCGCGCCGTTTGCAGCAGCTGGCCAGCCGCTTCGACCCGGACTGGCAGCAGCCGTTCGTGCGGGTGTTCGGTGAAGTACTGGGCGTGCAGATCGCCAATGCCCTGCGTTCGGCCCTGCAGCATGCGCGCCGTGGCGCGTCCGACCTGGCGCACAGCGCCGCCGATTTTGTCACCGAGGAGTCGCGCGACGTGGTAGCCCGAGCCGAACTGGATGCCTTCCATGACGATGTGGATGTGATGCGCGACGACGTCGAACGCATCGCCGCCCGCGTGCAGCGCCTTGCCCAGGTGCGCGCATGAAGGCGGTGTTCCGGGCAAGCCGCATTGGTCGGGTGATCCTGCGCTACCGCCTCGACGACCTGCTCGAAGGCACCCCGCTGGAAGGCTGGCTGCGCCTGGCCAAGCCGTTCGTGCCGCGCGCCTCGGCCGACATCGCGGTGCAGTCGCGGGGCGCGCGCCTGCGCCTGGCGCTGCAGGACCTCGGCCCGATCTTCGTCAAGTTCGGGCAGATCCTGTCCACCCGCCGCGACCTGATCCCGGCCGACATCGCCAACGAACTTACGCTGCTGCAGGACCGGGTCAAACCGTTCGATGGCGCTACCGCGCAGCGCATCGTGGAAGCCGCGCTTGGCCGCCCGGTCAGTGAGGCCTTCGCCAGTTTCGAGCTGGAACCGCTGGCATCGGCCTCGATCGCCCAGGTGCACGCCGCCACGCTGGCCGATGGCCGCCAGGTGGTGGTCAAGGTGCTGCGCCCGGATATCGAAAAGCAGATCGACGCCGATATCGCACTGCTCAAATCGGCCGCCGCGCTGGTCGAACGCACCCACCCGCGCGCCGACAAGATCCGCCCGCGCGAAGTGGTGGCCGAAGTCGAAAACACCCTGGCCGCCGAGCTGGACCTGCAGCGCGAAGGCGCCAATGCCAGCGTCCTGCGCCGCAACTGGGTGGACTCGGACGACCTGTACGTGCCCGAGGTGGTCTGGAGCCACACCGCCGAACGCGCGCTCACCCTGGAACGGGTGTGGGGCATCCCGTCGGATGACATCGCCGCGCTGGACAAGGCCGGGATCGACCGCAAGGCGCTCGCGGCAAAGGGCGTGCGCGTGTTCTACACGCAGGTGTTCCGCGACAACTTCTTCCACGCCGACGCGCACGCCGGCAACATCTGGGTCGATGTCGATCCGGCGCGCCGCGACAACCCGCGCTTCATCGCGCTGGATTTCGGCATCATGGGCCAGCTGTCCGAGGAAGATCAGTACTACCTGGCCGAAAACTTCATGGCCATCTTCAACAAGGACTACCGGCGCATGGCCGAGCTCCATGTCGAAGCCGGCTGGATGCCCAACAACGTGCGCATCGATGAACTCGAAGCCGCCGCGCGTTCGGTATGCGAACCGTACTTCACCCGCCCGCTGTCGCAGATCTCGCTGGCCGAAGTGCTGATCAAGCTGTTCCGCGTGGCCCAGCGTTACGAACTTACCCTGCAGCCGCAGCTGATCCTGCTGCAGAAGACGCTGCTCAACATCGAAGGCGTGGGCCGCCAGCTGGATCCGGAACTGGACATCTGGGCAGTGGCGCGGCCGGTGCTGGAACGCATCCTGCGCGAACGCTACAGCCCGCGCCGCGTGTTCAAGGAACTGCGCAAGCGCCTGCCGGAAATCATGACCCACACCCCCGACATGCCGCGCCTGGTGCACGCCTGGCTGCGCCAGCAGGTGGAAGGCGGGCATGAGCTGTCCATGCGCTCGCAGGACCTGGTGGCACTCAACAGCAACCTGCAGAAGCTGCAGAAGCGCGCCGTGGCCGCCATTGCCGGCGTCGGCCTGCTGATCGTGGCGGCGGTGCTGTACGGCATGCAGCCGGGCGGCTGGTACTTCGGCGATGCGCCGGTGTGGAGCTGGGTGAGCGGGGCAGCGGGGTTGTTCTCGCTGGCCAGCGCCTGGTGGCGCCGGTGACCGCTATCGAGATGTGCGCCGACGCCACGGTCGAGGCGCCGGTGGCGCTGCCGCCGCTGCAGCTGCTGCACGTGGACGAGCGCCTGGCCGTGGTCAACAAGCCGGCCGGGCTGATGGTCCATGACAGCAAGCTGGCCCGGGGCGAAGATGATTTCCTCGCCGACCGCCTGCGCGAGCAGCTGGGCAAGCCGATCTTCCTGGTCCACCGCCTCGACCGCGCCACCAGCGGCTGCCTGCTGCTGGCCTTCGACCGCGAAAGCGCCAGCGTGCTGGGCAAATCGCTGATGGGCGGCGATGTCACCAAGGATTACCTGGCCATCTGCCGTGGCTGGCCGGCCGAAGAAGCGTTCACGGTCGACCACGACCTGGATGGCGGCCCCGGCAAGCCGGTGAAGAAGCCCGCCATCACCCATTTCCAGCGCGTGGCCGTGGGCGAGATCAGCGTGCCGGTGGGCGAGTTCGCCACCTCGCGCTACGCGCTGCTGCGCTGCCAGCCGCAGACCGGGCGCTTCCGCCAGATCCGCCGGCACCTCAAGCACCTCTCACATCACCTGATCGGCGACACCAGCCACGGCGATGGCCGCCACAACCGCAGCTTCCGCATGCAGGGCATCCACCGCATGCTGCTGCACGCCGAACGCCTGCGTTTCCCGCATCCGGACGGCACGCTGATGGATGTCAGCGCGCCGGTGGATGGCGAGTTCCGCAAGGCGATGGATCTGTTTGGCTGGTAACGCGTTGCGCGGGTCTCGGGCCGCGAGGACACGCATGGCGTGTCACTACGTGGCAAGCCCGTCACCGTCTGCAATCACCCCGCACCGACCAACCGCGTAGCGACACGCCACGCGTGTCCCACGCACATCCACACCGTTCGACCTTACTTGGCCGGAGCCGGGGCTGCCGCCGGCGCGTTTCCTTCGTTCACGATCGCCTCCAGGTCCTTCTGCAGGTCCACGAACAGCGGCTGCATCTTGTCCTGGATGGCCACCATCACGTTCTGCATCAGCGCCGGGGTCTTGTCCAGCAGGCTCTGCCCGGCCGAGCTCTCGTAGAACTCGGCCATGGCCAGCACGTCTTCCTTGCTGAAGGTCTTCTTGTAGAGGTCCACGTACATCGGCCGCAGCTGCTGCCACGACAGCGCCTGGCGGATGGTCTGGTTGGTGCGCTGCTCGATGCGCTGCAGCTGCGCCTTCTTGGCCTCATCCAGCTGGCGCTGTTCGGCCACCTGCTGGAACTGCTGGCGCTGCATCGCCTCGATCTGCGGCAGCATGGTGTCCAGCATGCTCTGCGCGCGCGACGCCGCCAGCAGGCGGTTGATGTCCGCGTCCGACGGCGGCGCGGCCAGCGCCGGGGCAATGGCGGCCAGGCCCAGCGCGAGGGTCAGGGCCAGGCGGGTCAGGCCACGGCGGGCCGGCGAACGGGTCGACATCATGTAAGTGCATCCTGCGTTGCGTGGAAGCCCGAGCATACCTGCGATCCGGTCAAGCAGCCGTGCGCGCGTTGCATTGCCGCGTCCGGTGCCGACGGTTCCGGCCCGTACCCGGCTTTTATGCCCCTTATCGGCGGTATTGGTGAACATTGCGGTCACCTCAGGCGGCGATCCTGCCCTTACAATGCCGCCCATGGGAAACGGGCCTGTCACCATCAACGCGCACCTGGCGATTCCGGACACGGAGATCGTCGAACGTTTCGTGCGCGCCAGCGGGGCCGGCGGGCAGAACGTGAACAAGGTTTCCAGCGCCGTTGAACTGCGGTTCGACGTGGCCGGTTCGCCCTCGCTGCCCGAGCCGCTGCGCACCCGCCTGCTGGCCCGGCGCGACCGGCGCATGACCGGCGAGGGCGTGCTGGTCATCGATGCCCAGCGTTTCCGCACCCAGGACCGCAACCGCGACGATGCACGCGAGCGCCTGGCCGCCTTCATCCAGGCCAGCCTCAGCGTGCCCAAGCCGCGCGTGGCCACCAAGCCCTCGCATGGCTCCAAGCTGCGCCGGCTGGATGAAAAGAAGGGCCGCGCGCAGATCAAGCGCGGCCGCACCACACGCAATTGGGAGTGATTGCTTGAACAACCGAAGTCCGCTGCTGCCGGCCGTGCCGCCCAACATGCCGCAGGTCAAACCGAACCGCTTCCTGCGCTGGCTGGCACGCTGCACCCTGCGCCTGGGCGGCTGGAAAGTCACTGGCACCTTCCCGGACGTGCCCAAGCTGGTCTTCATCGTCGCCCCGCACTCTTCCAACTGGGACGGCTTCTGGGGCATGGCGGCCAAGATCGCGCTGGGCATGCAGGTCAAGGTGCTGGGCAAGGCCTCGCTGTTCTGGTGGCCGCTGTCGCCGCTGCTGCGCACCCTCGGGGTGATCCCGCTGGACCGCAGCTCGCCGCAGGGCACCGTGGAACAGGCGGTGAGCCTGCTGCGCAACTCCGACCGCCTCTGGTACGCGATCACCCCCGAGGGCACCCGCAAAGCGGTGACCCACTGGAAGGCCGGGTTCCTGAAGATCGCCCGCATGGCCGACGTGCCGGTGCTGGCCTGCTATTTCCACTATCCGGAAAAGACCATCGGCATCGGCCCGCTGTTCTACTCCACCGGCGACGACGTGGCCGACATGGCCGCCATCCGTGAGTATTACCGCCCCTGGCAGGGCAAGAACCGCGGCACCGTTTGAAGCAAGCCCAGGCGCCACGTCCGGCACATGCCGGGCGCGGGCAATGGGAGTAGGGTGACCGGCTGCGGTTGTGTGCCGCTTCACCTCATTCCAGGAGCCCGTTTTCATGTCGCGTACCGTTATCTTGGCCGCCGCCATCAGCCTGGCGCTGGCGGCCTGTTCCGGCAAGGAGTCCACCCCCGTGTCCGACGCCCAGACCCCCGCCGCGCAGCAGCCGGCCGACGCCTCCACCAACCCCCTGTTGAGCGCCAGCACGCTGCCGTTCCAGGCTCCGCCGTTCGACCGCATCAAGGACAGTGACTACCTGCCGGCCTTCAACGAAGGCATGAAGCAGCACCTGGCCGAAGTGCGCAAGATCGCCGACAACGCCGAACCGGCCACCTTCGACAACACCATCGAAGCACTTGAGCGCAGCGGCGAAACGCTGGACCGCGTGTCGCGCGTGTTCTTCGGCCTGGTGCAGGCCGATACCAACGAAGCGCGCCAGAAGATCCAGGAAGAAGTCGCCCCGAAGCTGGCCGAACACCAGGATGAAATCAGCCTGGACCCGAAGCTGTTCGCGCGCATCAAGACCATCTACGACCAGCGCGCCTCGCTGGGCCTGGACCCGGTGCAGACCCGCCTGGTCGAACGCGATTACCAGGAGTTCGTCCGCGCCGGTGCGCAGCTGAACGACGCCGACAAGGCCGCCCTGCGCAAGCTCAACGTGGAAGAAACCACGCTGGCCACCCAGTTCCATACCCGTCTGGTCGCCGCGACCGCCGCCGCTGCCGTGGTGGTGGACGACAAGGCCAACCTGGCCGGCCTGGGCGAGGATGAGATCAACACCGCCGCTGCCGACGCCAAGGCCCGCAACCTGGAAGGCAAGTTCCTGCTGCCGCTGCAGAACACCACCCAGCAGCCGGTGCTGGCCTCGCTGAGCAACCGCGAGCAGCGTGCGGCCGTGCTGAAGGCGTCGGAAACCCGCGCCGAGCGCGGCGATGGCAACGACACCCGCGAAACGGTGCAGCGCCTGGCCCAGCTGCGTGCGCAGAAGGCCAAGCTGCTCGGCTTCGAGAACTACGCCGCCTACAGCCTGGCCGACCAGATGGCCAAGACCCCGGCCGCCGCGCTCAAGCTGCTCACCGACACCGTGCCGGCCGCCACCAACAAGGCACGCGGTGAAATCACCGAGATGCAGAAGGTGATCGACGCGCAGAAGGGTGGCTTCCAGCTGGCCGCATCGGACTGGGACTTCTACGCCGAACAGGTGCGCAAGGCGCAGTACGACCTGGACGAATCGCAGATCAAGCCGTACTTCGAACTGGACAACGTGCTGCAGAACGGCGTCTTCTACGCCGCCACCCAGCTGTACGGCATCACCTTCAAGCCGCGTACCGACATTCCGACCTACCACCCGGACATGAAGGTGTATGAAGTGTTCGACAAGGACGGCACCTCGCTGGCGCTGTTCTACACCGACTACTTCAAGCGCGACAGCAAGTCCGGTGGCGCGTGGATGGACGTGTTCGTCGAGCAGAACGGCCTGACCGGCGCCAAGCCGGTGGTCTACAACGTCTGCAACTTCACCAAGCCCGCCGCCGGCCAGCCGGCCCTGCTGAGCTTCGACGACGTCACTACCATGTTCCATGAGTTCGGCCATGCGCTGCACGGCATGTTCTCGAACGTGAAGTACCCGTCCATCGCCGGCACCAGCACCTCGCGCGATTTCGTCGAGTTCCCCTCGCAGTTCAACGAGCACTGGGCGCTGGACCCGAAGGTGTTCGCCAACTACGCCAAGAACTACAAGACCGGCGAGCCGATGCCGCAGGCGCTGGTCGACAAGATCCTCAAGGCGCGTACCTTCAACCAGGGTTACGCCACCACCGAGTACCTGTCGGCCGCACTGCTCGACCTGGCCTGGCACACCCAGCCGGCCGACGCCAAGCTGCAGGACGTCGCCCCGTTTGAAGCGGCCGCGCTGAAGAAGTACAAGGTCGACCTGGCCCAGGTGCCGCCGCGTTACCGCACCACCTATTTCGACCACATCTGGGGCGGCGGCTACTCGGCCGGTTACTACGCCTACTTCTGGGCTGAAGTGCTGGACCACGACTCGTTCGAGTGGTTCAAGGAACACGGTGGCCTGACCGCTGAAAACGGCCAGGTGTTCCGCGACAAGATCCTCTCGCGCGGCAACAGCGTGGAACTGGCGGACCTGTACCGCGAATTCCGCGGCAAGGACCCGTCGGTCGAACCGCTGCTGGTCAACCGCGGCCTGAAATAATGCGGCCGATGTAACAACGAACGGCGGGGGAAACCCCGCCGTTCGCATATCCGGTGCCGGGGCCGGCCGGTGCCGGGGCTGCCGGTGCCGGGGCCTGCCGGTGCCGGTCGCCCAACCGGTAGTGCCGACTGTTAGTCGGCAAAGCGCGGTCCACGGACGTTCGATCGCCGCGCGAACGGCAGCCGACTAACAGTCGGCTCTACCGTCTACGTTCCCACGCGACATCCCACCTCGCTGCATCCCAGGTGATCCAACGCGATCTCCAACGCGTGCATGTAACTCTGCGCGCAGTACCCGTGCGCCACGCCGATGCGCTGGCCCACGTCCGCCGGCAGGCAATCCTCCGGCGCGCCCGCATCATCGTCATGCACTTCCACGTACACGTTATGCAGATGCGGCAACAACCGCTGCAAGCGCGTACTGCCCACGCACGCCCCCGGATCCAGCAGTGTGACCTCGCCGCGGCTGTGATCGGCCACGCGCAACGCATCCAGCAGCTCCTGCTCCGACCCACACGCACGGATTGCCACCGTGGTACCCGCATCGATCGCCCGGTGCACCAGCGCCTTCAGAACGGGCGCCGGCAGCGGCTGCGCGGTGCGGATCAATTGCCCGCTCGTTTCCGGGCCACGAATGATGAAGATCGACATGGCTCAGGCACTCCCTGCAACGGTCTGCAACCGGCGCGCGGCAATCGCCAGCGACAACCGGCATGCATCCTCGCGGCCACTGCTGCACACCACCCGCGCCACTGGCGCATGCAGCGGGTGCAGGTGCGCATCCAACCCATCGTCATCGTTGGCCGCCATCTCGATATACGGCGCCGGCAACGCGTCCAGCGCTGCGCACAGCGCGCGGCCATGCGCGGCCCATTGCGCCGGCTCGGCGGCGCCGGTCTCGATCAGCACCCACGCCGGCTGGCTTTCCCGGGCCTGGCGCAGGCACTGCAGCAGCGCCGGCAGCGTGGCGCAGTCCTGGCAGTGCACGGCGTGGCCGGCCAGCTGGGCCGGCACCGGCAGCGGGTCCGGCGACGGCTGCCGGAGCAACAGGATGGTCATGGAACACCTCGACAAAGCGCCCGGAGGCGCGGTGTCGACACGATGCGCGCGCGGGCCATAACGGGGCGATGCCCCGCATGCCCGGGCCGCGTAAACAACGCGTAGTTTTTTTTGTGTCGGGGCACGACCAACGGTATGCCCGGCCGTGGCCGGGCACCCTCCGGGCCGTCGCGGGCGACGTTACTCGCGGCTGCGCCGCTCCTTGCGTGCCCTACCGGTCCTGGCGGTAGGTGACGACCGTTGGTCGTCACGCAGGGAACTCCGGAACGCCGCAACGGTCAGACAGGACTCAAGCCCGCAAGGATCGCCACCATGACCGCCGCCGCCGCCGAACCCCGCTCCAACGGCCTGCTCCACTGGCTGAAGAAGGAAGCCCTGCCGCTGCTGGTCATGCTCGGCCTGCTCGCCGCCGCGCGCGACAGCCTGGCCAACCACTACCAGGTGCCCAGCGGCTCCATGCAGCACACCCTGATGCCCGGCGACCGGGTGGTGGTGGACATGCGTGCCTACGGCCTACGCCTGCCGTTCACCTCGGTGGAACTGCTGCACACCGGTGTGCCACAGCGCGGCGAGGTGGCGGTGTTCGATTCCCCGCAGGACGGCACCCGCCTGATCAAGCGCATCGCCGCCGTGGGCGGCGACCGCGTGGACCTGCATGACGGCCACCTCAGCATCAACGGCCACCCGCTCGGCCAGGTGGGAACAGATGACGTGGAAGACTTCGGCCGCACCCTGGCCCAGCTCGACCTGGGCCAGGGCGGCGGCCCGGACATCACCGGGCTGGCCGTACCCGCCGGCAAGGTGCTGATGCTGGGCGACCACCGTGGCAACAGCGCCGATGGCCGCTACTTCGGCCTGGTCGACGCCAAGGCCCTGTATGGAAAGGCGGCGCGCGTGTATTACCGCCGCGGAGAGGGTTTTACCTGGCAGGCGCTGTGAGATCACGGGGCCGGCCAACGGCCGGCGCTACCGGGGTCGGGCGCCCACAACCCCGATCGGGTCGGCGCCTAAAACCGTGATCGGGGTCGGGTGCCCAAAACCGTGATCCACTGGTAGCGCCGGCCGTTGGCCGGCCCTCGCAAAACCTTGATCGATACGTACAACGTCTCAATCCAGACCCGTCAGGTTATGGATCGACCTGTACCGGCTGCCTATCCTGAGCGCTGATCCTTACGCACCGGCCCGCCCCCACGGGCCCAGACGCAATGAACGGCGACACCGCAGCGCTGCCCGAGCGCAGCCCCACCCCCCCTTCGCCCGCGCCCTCGCAGCACATCGAGCAGGGCACCCCCGCGTTCCGGCGCACGGCGGCGGCGCTGTTCCTGGCCGGCTTCTCCACCTTCGGCCTGCTCTACACCGTGCAGCCGCTGCTGCCGGAGTTCAGCCGCCACTTCGGCGTCTCTGCCGCCAACAGCGCGCTCGCCCTGTCGCTCAGCACCGGCCTGCTGGCCGTTTCGATGCTGGTGGCCGGGTTGATCTCCGACCGGGTCGGCCGCCGTGGCGTGATGATCACCGCGCTGCTGGCCTCCACCGTGCTCTCGGCCGCCAGCGCCATGGTCGACGACTGGACCACGCTGCTGATCCTGCGCACCCTGCTCGGCATCGCACTCAGCGGCGTGCCGGCGGTGGCGATGACCTACCTGGTCGAAGAAATGGACAGCCGCGCGCTCGGCCTGGCGATGGGTTTGTACATCGGCGGCAATGCAGTGGGCGGCATGAGCGGGCGCCTGATCGCCGGCATCGTGGCCGACCATTGGGGCTGGCGCTGGGGCATCGGCGTGGTCTCGCTGATCGCCGTGCTCAGCACCGTGCTGCTGTGGGTGCAGCTGCCGCCGTCGCGCCACTTCCAGAGCCGTCGCGGCGGCCTGCGCGAACTGCCCGCGCGCTGGCGCCAGCTGTTCGCCGATCCCGGCCTGCCCTCGCTGTTCGCCACCGCGTTCGTGCTGATGGGCGTGTTCGTCACCCTCTACAACTACCTCGGCTACCACCTGCTGGCGCCGCCGTACCGGCTCAGCCAGACCGTGGTCGGCCTGATCTTCAGCGTGTATCTGGTCGGCACCTTCAGTTCGGCGTGGATGGGCCAGCAGGCCAACCGGCATGGCCGGGGCCGCGTGCTCGGCATCTGCTACGGCCTGATCGCACTCGGCATCGTGCTGCTGTCCCTGCCGTGGCTGGGCTGCATGGCACTGGGCATCGCGCTGGTGACGTTCGGCTTCTTCGGCGGCCATTCGGTGGCCAGCAGCTGGGTCGGCAGCCGCGCGGGCGTGATGCGCGCCGAAGCCTCGGCGCTGTACCTGTTCGCCTATTACCTCGGTTCCAGCCTGGCCGGTGCTGCCGGCGGCGTGTTCTACACCCGCTGGGACTGGTGGGGCGTGTGCGCCTTCACCGCCGTGCTCACCGCGATCGGCGCCACCATCGCCTGGCGGCTGGGTCGCCGCGCGCAGCCGCTGCCGGCCGGGCTCGCACTCAGCCGCTGAAGCCGCCCTGCAGCAGCCGGGTGAAGTGGGTGATCAATGGCGATGGGGCACCGCGCCGGTAGGCCACATGCACCTCCGAACTCGCCGCGCGATCACTCAGCGGCACGAAGCGCGCGCCTTCCACGTGGATGTGGCTGCATGAAGCAGGCAGCACCGTCACCCCCAACCCGGACGCGGCCAGGCTGATCAGCGTGGACGCCTCGCCAGCTTCCTGGATGATGCGCGGCGTGAAGCCGGCACTGCGGCACAGCGCAATGAAGTGATCGTGGATGCCGGCGCCCACCTCGCGCAGGAAGCCCACGAACGGCTCATGCGCGAACTGGCGCAGCGCCACCGGCGAACCGGCCGGCAGGTCGCGGATCAGCGGATGCTGGTCATGCACCACCAGCGCCAGCGGATCGCTGAACAACTTGCGTGACATCAGCGGCGTGGGCAACGCGCGCTTGCGGATCAACCCCACATCCAGCTCATTGGCTACAAGCGCATCGATCTGCTGCAACGTGTTCATTTCGCGCAGCTTCAACTGCACCTGCGGGAACTGCTGGCGGTAGGCGAAGATCGCCCGCGGAATCTGCGTGGACAACGGCGTGGCGCGGGTCAACCCGATGCGCAGCTCGCCGGTTTCACCGCGCTGCGCGCGCTGGGTGAGTTCGATGGCCTGGTCCACCCGTGCCAATGCGTCGGTGGCCTGCGCCTGCAGCACGCGCCCGGCCTCGGTCAGTTCCACCCGGCGGTTGCTGCGCAGGAACAGGCGCGCGCCCAGCAGCGTTTCCAGCTGCCGGATCTGCTGGCTGAGCGGCGGCTGCGACATGCCGAGCCGCTCAGCCGCACGCCCGAAATGCAGGGTATCGGCCACCGCCAGGAAGTAGCGCAGGTGGCGCAGTTCAATCGACATGGCAGCGCATCAGCGTTCGGAATGACCGCTTTCATCATAGCTGCGCGGACTGAACAGGTCCGGCTGGATCAGCTCGATGAAGGCCCGTGCCTGCGGCGACAGGAAGCGGCCCCGGCGCACGATCACCCCATAGCTGCGCTCGGGGAACCACGCGCTCATCGAGCGCGTCACCAGCCGGCCGCGGTCGGCATCGTTGAGGCACAGCGCCGGCACGATGGAAATGCCCATCCCCATCGCCACGTACTGCTTGATCACCTCCCAGCCGCCCACCTCCAGCGCCACCGTGTACGGGACGCGCTGGCGCTGGAACACCTGGTCCACCAGCCGGTAGGTGATCTGCCGCTTGGGTGGCAGCACCAGCGGGTAGGCCGAGATCGCCTGCAGGGTCAGCTCCGGCGCGGTGGCCAGCGGGTGGTCGGGCGGGGCGATCAGCACCTGCTCGAAGCGGTAGGCCGGCGCATAGCTCAGGTCGGCCGGCACATCGGTCATCGAGCCCACCGCCAGGTCGGCCGCATCGCTGCGCAGCAGGTCGGTGCCATCGGCGCTGATCGCGTTGTGCAGGGTCAGGCGCACGTCCGGGTGGCGCTGGCGGAAGCGCTCCACGATGCGCGGCAGCAGGTACAGGATGGTGGAGCTGTTGGCGGCAATGTTGAGCTCGCCCGCATCCAGCCCTTTGACCTTGTCGCGAAAGCTGGCCTCCAGCCCGTCCAGGCTTTCCACCAACGGCTGGGCCATTTCAAACAGCAGCTGGCCCTCGCGGCTGGGCACCAGGCGCCTCCCGCTGCGCTCGAACAGGCCCACCCCCAACTCGCGTTCCAGCGCCTGCAACTGCTGGCTGATCGCCGGCTGGCTGACGAACAGCGCCTCAGCCGCACGTGAGACTGAGCCCAATCGCACCGTCTGGCAGAACGCCCGCAGCGGCTTGAGCCGGTCAGACTTGTAGGAAAAACGGGGACTTGGCGGCTTGGGTGTGGGCATGGTGTAACGAATATAAGCGCAGCTTATGTAAAGCATTGCGATAACTGTTTTGTCAAATACCACACTCCGGCGCACGGTGGCATCACCCGCAACGCAGGAGTTGGACATGTCCGCTGTCGCCGCCTTCGCCACCGCCCAGCCCACCCCGGCCGATGCCCCGGCCACCCCGGGCATCGCTCTGACCACCCAGCTTGCCGGCCAGTCGGCCCTGCTGCCGGCGGGGGTACTGGCGCTGCTGGTGTCGCTGCACCGCGCGGTTGAACCCGAACGCCAGCGCCGCCTGCAGGCCCGCCGTGAGCGCCAGGCCTTCTTCGACGGCGGCGGCCTGCCGGATTTCCGCACCGACACCGCCGCCATCCGCAGCGAGGACTGGCGCGTGGCGCCGATCCCCGACGCCCTGCAGGACCGCCGCGTCGAGATCACCGGCCCGACCGACCCGAAGATGGTCATCAACGCGCTGAACTCCGGCGCCAAGGCGTTCATGGCCGATTTCGAGGATTCCACCGCCCCGGCCTGGCGCAACCTGCTGGCTGGCCAGCAGGCGCTGATCGGCGCGGTGCGCGGCGACCTCACCCACACCGCGCCCGGCGCGGACGGCAAGCCCGGCAAGCACTACGCGCTGCGCCCGCTCGAGGAACAGGCCGTGCTGATCGTGCGCCCGCGCGGCTGGCACCTGGATGAAAAGCACGTGCGCATCGATGGCCAGCCGCTGGCCGGCGGCCTGTTCGACGCGGCGGTGTTCGCCTTCCACAACGCCCGCACCCTCATGTGCCGCCAGCGCGGCCCTTACTTCTACCTGCCCAAGCTGCAGTCGATGGAAGAGGCCGCGCTGTGGGAAACCGCGCTGTCGCACATCGAAGGCATGCTCGGCCTGCCGCATGGCCAGATCAAGGTCACCGTGCTGATCGAAACGCTGCCCGCGGTGTTCGAAATGGACGAGATCCTGCACGCGCTGCGCGACCGCATCGTTGGCCTGAACTGCGGCCGCTGGGATTACATCTTTTCCTACATCAAGACCTTCCGTAAGCACGCCGACAAGGTGCTGCCCGAACGCGGCCAGGTGACCATGACCCAGCCGTTCCTGAAGGCCTATTCGGAACTGCTGATCCAGACCTGCCACCGCCGTGGCGCCCACGCGATGGGCGGCATGGCCGCGCAGATCCCGATCAATCACGATGCCGCCGCCAACGAACAGGCCATGGCGCGGGTGCGCGCTGACAAGCTGCGCGAAGTCACCGCCGGCCACGACGGCACCTGGGTGGCGCACCCGGCGCTGATTCCGGTGGCGCAGGCCATCTTCGACGCGCACATGCCCGGCCCCAACCAGCACGCGGTGCTGCGCCGCGACGTGCGGGTGGGCCGCGACGAGCTGATCGCCGCGCCCACCGGCACCATCACCCGCGCCGGGTTCGAGGGCAACGTGGAAGTGTGCGTGCGCTACCTGGCCGCCTGGCTGGACGGCAACGGCTGCGTTCCCATCCACCACCTGATGGAAGACGCGGCCACCGCCGAGATCAGCCGAAGCCAGCTGTGGCAGTGGCTGCACGTGCCCGGCCAGCACCTGGACGACGGCACCGCCATCGACCTGGCCCTGCTCGACGCCACCCTGGCCGCACTGCCGGCGCGCCTGGGCGAGCGCAGCGCGCTGCCGGGCGGGGCGCGCATCGACGAGGCCATCGCCCTGCTCGGTGAGCTGAGCCGCCGCAATGAACTGACCGATTTCCTGACCTTGCCGGCCTACGACCGGATCGATTGACCCGCTCAGCCGGGCAGGGCCCGGCGCTACCGCTTTCGATGTTCATCCCCTGGAGAATTGCCATGACCAAGCTGCCGACCGCCGAACAGATCCAGCACGAATGGAACACCGACCCGCGCTGGGCCGGCATCCAGCGCAACTACAGCGCCGCCGACGTGGTGCGCCTGCGCGGAACCGTGCACGTGGAGCATTCGCTGGCCCGGCTGGGCGCGGAGAAGCTGTGGAGGTACCTGCATGAAAAGGACTTCGTCAACGCGCTTGGCGCGCTGACCGGCAACCAGGCCATGCAGCAGGTCAAGGCCGGCCTCAACGCCATCTACCTGTCCGGCTGGCAGGTCGCCGCCGACGCCAACCTGGCCGGCCAGATGTACCCCGACCAGTCGCTGTACCCGGCCGATTCGGTGCCGGCCGTGGTCAAGCGCATCAACAACACCCTGCTGCGCGCCGACCAGCTGCACCACGCCGAAGGCAAGGACGACATCGACTTCCTGCAGCCCATCGTGGCCGATGCCGAAGCCGGCTTCGGCGGCGTGCTCAACGCCTTCGAGCTGATGAAGGCGATGATTGAAGCCGGCGCGGCCGGCGTGCACTTCGAAGACCAGCTGGCCTCGGTGAAGAAGTGCGGGCACATGGGCGGCAAGGTGCTGGTGCCCACCCGCGAGGCCATCGAGAAGTTGAATGCCGCGCGCCTGGCCGCCGACGTGCTGGGCGTGCCCACCCTGCTGGTGGCCCGCACCGACGCCGAAGCCGCCGACCTGCTGACCAGCGACATCGACGCCAACGACCAGCCCTTCGCCACCGGCGAGCGCACCGTGGAAGGCTTCTACAAGACCCGCAACGGCCTGGACCAGGCCATCAGCCGCGGCCTGGCCTACGCCCCTTACGCCGACCTGATCTGGTGCGAAACCGGCAAGCCGGACCTGGAGTTCGCGCGCAGATTCGCCGAAGCCATCCATGCGAAGTACCCGGGCAAGCTGCTGGCCTACAACTGCTCGCCCAGCTTCAACTGGAAGAAGAACCTGGACGACGCCACCATTGCGACGTTCCAGAAGGAGATCGCCAGCTACGGGTACAAGTTCCAGTTCATCACCCTGGCCGGCTTCCACGCCCTGAACTACTCCATGTTCAACCTGGCCCACGGCTACGCCCGCCGCCAGATGAGCGCCTTCGTGGAACTGCAGGAAGCCGAATTCGCCGCCGCCGACCGGGGCTTCACCGCGGTCAAGCACCAGCGCGAGGTCGGCACCGGCTACTTCGACGCCGTCACCCAGGCCATCCAGCAGGGCCAGTCCTCCACCACCGCCCTGGCCGGCTCGACCGAAGAGGAACAATTCCGGGCGGCCTGACGCCCGGAATCGGCGGCTGCGGCCGCCGCCGGGTGGCCGCGCCACCCGGGTAACCCCGGCCGTTGGCCGGATCCCCGGGAACCCATCCCGAAGAAGGCCGCCCCTGTAGGGGTGGCCCTTCTTTTATATGCCCCCGCCAGATGCTACGGTCCGCAAAAGACTCCATGCGGTAGGGGATGGCCGGTTCAAACCGGTCGCTGCGTTGGGGAAGACTGGGCCGGAGCGCCGGAGAAATCCGGGCGCCGGGGCATGGAAATGGGATGAGGCGCACACTTTTAAGGGGTGCTATCCTCATTCGCTCACCGGGGAACGCTGGGAAGCGGGTGTACGGGAATGACCGGCAAGCTTGCGACGAATGTGTGCGAACGAGCGTCAGACATCGCGCAGACCGCGATGGCTGAGATCGTGCACGCGGTCCTGAGCGCCGGCGAATTCGCCCTGTTTGCCGAATTCGGCCAGCACCGCGCGCTGCGCGCCGGCGAGCACCTGTTCCTGCGCAACCAGGCCGGCAGCACCATGTATGTCATCGTCACCGGTGCCATCGAGCTGGATTTCGGCGAAGACCTGGTGGTCAAGACGCTGGGCCAGCATGAATTCTTCGGCGAACTGGGCCTGCTCATCGGCGACCACCCGCGCAGCGCCGACGCGCGCGCCACCACCGATTCGCTGGTGCTGGAACTGGACCACACCGATTTCCAGCGTCTGGTCGACCGCGACCCGGGCCTGGTGGCCTACTTCCTGCGCCGCACGATCATGCGCGTGGTGAGCAACGAACAGGTGCTGATCCGCCAGCTGCGCCGGCGCAACCACGACCTCGAAACCGCGCTGGACAACCTCTACGTCACCACCCACCAGCTCACCCACACCCGCGAGCTGGTGCGTACCGACGAGTTGACCGGCCTGCACAACCGCCGCGGCCTGGCGTTGTACCTGCAGGAATGTCGCAACCATGACAACGGCGCGCCGCAGGGCCTGCTGCTGATCGACTGCGACCACTTCAAGCAGGTCAACGATGAGTACGGCCACCAGGCCGGCGACCGTGTGCTGCAGAGCGTGGCCAACATCCTTCGCTCGGTAGCCACCGAACAGGATCGTGCCTGCCGGTTGGGCGGGGATGAGTTCTGCCTGCTGTTGCGCGACGCCAACGCAGAAGCCGTGCAGCATGCCGCCGAGTTCATCCTCGGCGCGGTGCATGGCCTGATGAGCCGGGCCGGCGGCCATCCGCATGTCTGCCCGGTCAGCATCGGGATGAGCCTGCTGGAGGCCGATGGTGACTGGAGCGGGTGGTACGCCCGCGCCGACAATGCGCTCTACGAAGCCAAGCGCCAAGGCGGCAACCGCTCGTATTGGTCGCATGATGCGATCGCCACTCCCTGACGGGGAATCCGAATGAACGGTGACAACGGAACGTCTACCCAGGCCCCACAGCTGCGCGCACTGCTGTTCACCGATCTGTGCGATTCGCTGATCCTGGTGGAACGCATCGGCGACAGCGCCGCAGCCGAGCTGTTCCAGCAGCACGACCGGCTGGTGCTGACGCTGCAACAGCAATGGAATGGCCAGCAGATCGACCGTTCCGATGGCCTGTTCCTGTTGTTCGAACGCGCCATTGATGGCCTGGGTTTCGCGCTGGACTACCAGCGGGAACTGAAGGCGCTGGGCCAGGCGCAGAAGCTCGAGCTGCGCGCCCGCGCCGGCCTGCACGTGGGTGAAGTCCTTACCTGGGAAAACAGCGCCGAAGCGGTGAAGGCCGGCGCCAAGTCGGTCGAAGTCGAGGGCCTGGCCAAGCCGATGGCGGCTCGGTTGATGATGCTGGCAAGGCCGGGGCAGATCCTGCTGTCGGCCGTCGCCGAGTCACTCACCCATCGCGCCACATCCACCCTGGGCGAGCGCGCCGAGCGGCTGGTCTGGAAGTCGCATGGGCGCTGGCGCTTCAAAGGCATCCCCGCCACCCAGGAAGTCTACGAGGTGGGGGAGATCGGGGCGGCGCCGCTGCGCATGCCGCGTGGATCAACCAAGGCGCGCCGTGATATTCCGCTCTGGCGTCAACCTGCCGCGCTGGCGGCCGAGGCACTGGTGTTGGCCACGGTGGTGGTGGGCGGTTGGCTGCTGCTTCGGCCGGCCCCGGCCATCGCGTTTGCCGAACGCGACTGGGTCGTGGTGGGAGAGGTGCGCAACCTGACGGACGAGCGCCTGCTCGATGACAGCCTGGACCAGGCCTTCAGGATCAGCCTGGGGCAGTCGCGCCACGTCAACGTGCTCAGCGATATCAAGGTCCGTGAAACGCTGGCCCTGATGCGCAAACCGGACGGGTCGCTGCTGGACCGGCAGACCGCGATCGAGGTGGCGATGCGCGATGGAGCGCGGGCGGTGATCATGCCGTCGGTGCTGGAAATCAACGGCAAGCTGCGCGTGACCGTTGAGGTCATCGATCCCGCCAATGGCAACACCGTCTACTCCCACTCTGCCGACGGGCGCGGGCTGGAATCGGTGTTGACCTCTGCCGACCAGGTCGTTGCCGCGCTGCGCGATGATCTTGGCGAGGCGATGGAAGACATCTCGCGCGACTCGGCACCGTTGCCCAAGGTCGCGACACCCAGCATCGATGCGCTGCATGCTTACGCCAAGGGGCTGGCTGCGATGTCGACGCAGGATTTCGACAGTGCGCTGATGTTCTTCAAACAGGCCGCCACTGTCGATCCCGGCTTCGCGTTCGCCTATGTAGGCATGATGCGCATCCGTTACGGGCAGGGCCACCTCGAAGAGGCGCGCAGCCTGTTCAACACGGCCAACGGGCTTCAAGACCGCCTTACGCCGCGCGAGCGGCTGTATCTGCAGGCGTGGGGGTCGCAGTTCGCCGGTGCCGCCATGCCCGCAGTGGCCGAGCAGTGGCGGATGTTGACGGAGCTGTACCCCGACGATTACGCCGGGCACATGAATTACTCCAGTGCCCTGTACGTGATGGGCAAGTACGATGCCGCGCTCGCGGCAGCGCGGCCACTCCTGCTCGCCCAGAATCCGCAGAAAGGCCTCGCGCAGAACTTCGTCGGGCGCATCCACCTGGCCGTTGCCGATGTGGGCGAGGCGCAGCGCATGTTCAAGGAAACGGCTGCAATGGACCGCGGCGCCAGCGACGTGTGGTGGGCGCTGAGCCTGGCGGCGGCAAAGGACTATCCAGCCTCCGAGGAAATCTTCGCGCGCCGTCCGCTGCGCGGCCCCGGCGAGCAGATCGAACGCTCCAGCGCGCTCGTTGACCAAGGCCGGTTCGTGGAAGCAAACGAGCTGATCGAACGCGCCCAGTCCCAGTGCAGCGAAGTCGTGGAAGTCTGCCGCGTGCTGGATGTCATCGCGCTTCACCAGCGCAGGTTGACCGGGAACCCGACGCCCAAGGAATCGTATGCGGCAATCCTGGATCTGTGGCTGAAGAAGGCCGAGCAGCAGGACGCAGCCTCGCGAAGGGAAAGCGTGCTGTTCATTCTGGCCACGGCCTACCACGCGGTCCGCGCCGGTCATTCGGGAGCCGTCCGGGCTCGATCCGGCGTGCTGAAAGGGCTGGTGCAGAAAGATGACGAGCCCCGGGCAAGCCAGCTTTGGGCGCTCGTGCAGGGGGTGCTGGACGTAGAGGATGGTCGGCCGGAAAGCGCGGTGAAGTCACTCGAGCCGTTTGTCCACGGCGATGAGCTTTACCAGGTGCACGTCGTGCTGCATGACGCCTATGAGGCCCTCGGCGACAAGGCCGGCCAGAAGAAGCAGCGTGACTGGCTGGACCAGCAGCGCGGTCGCGCCTACGCCGAAGAAATCAGCAGTTACGTCCTGCAGTCCCTGAACCTGGATGATGCAAGACGCCTGCAGAGCAGCGACACGCAACGTGTCGCTGCCCTCTGACCCGCATCAGGCATCGTCGCCCAGCTGCGACGACGCACGACCCGCCTCGAAGCAGAACACAACGCGGAACGGCGAGTTGACCTGAAGGTGCTTGACCAGCTTTTCGCGCAGCGCCTTGAACTCTTCTTTCGTCGCGAGCGTGGTGAGCGGATCGCAGCAGTCCCTGGTGGCTTCCTCATCCACGCCGAGGGTTGCCAGCGCCTTCGAAGGATTGGCGGAGAAAGCCGCGCGGAACGCATCGTCATTGATCAGGAGGTCCATCAGACGCTGGACGGTATCTTCCGGCAGAGGGGTGTTCGTCGAAGTCATTTGAAAGGCCCGGTGTTGGAGGGGTGACAGGAGGTTATCGGCAGCCGCGACGCTGGATTGAGCCTGCCGGAAGTTGGGTGCAAGCCATCGGACCGGCCGGCTATAGTGCGGCTCGCCCCGGTTGATCATAGACCTTCGCCATGCAGTATCGCCGCTGCCAGACCCTGTTCCTCGAGCCTCGGGAAACCCCCGGGTTCCGCCTGCAGGACCTGCTGGCCGGGGGAACCGGGTTGCACTACGAGCAGGGCGTCGTGGCCATGGCACCCCACCTGGACGGACCCGTTCCGATCACACCGGACGAGGCCGCCTTGTTGCTGGCCTGCAGTGCCGAAACCTGGCAGCCCTTGCCGACCTCGGCCGAGGCGCGTGCCCGCGTCATGCGGCTGCTGGCGGAAGGGGTGCTGGTGAGTGATTCGGCCGACCACGCGGTGCATGCGGACGCCGACACCACGCTCAGGGCATCCCACTGGTGGTCGGTGGCGGCGCTGTTCCACCGGCTGTCGCGCTGGACCGGCGTGGACAGCGTGGAGGAGATGGAGCGCAGCCAGATGGTCACGGCGCAGGACATGGTACGCAAGCTGGGCAATCCTCCCGCGGAGGCGCCGCCGCGCCTGCCCGGCGCGGTCGCGCTGCCGCCGTTGGGCGACCGGTTCCTGGACGGGCTGCTCCTGCGCCGCACCACGTGCAGGAATTTCGACACGTCCCGGCCGCTGCCCCTGGCGCTGCTAGCAGGCATGCTGGGAGAGGTCCTGCTGGCCAGCGCCCATGTGGAACCGGAGCCTGGCGTGCGCTTCCTGAAGAAGAACGTGGCGTCCGCCGGTGGCCTGCACCCGATTGAAGCGTATGTGCTGGTCCAGAATGTGGAAGGCCTGGAGCCTGGTCTCCATCACTACCATGCCGTCGCGCACGAGCTTGCCCGCTTGCCCGTACAACCCCCGGCGTTGCCGGCCTTTGCCCAGCGGCTGCTGGCTGGCCAGAGCTGGTTCGCCGATGCGCATGCGCTGGTGATCCTGGTCTGCCGCTTTGAACGCAACTTCTGGAAGTACCGCAACCACGCCAAGGCCTATCGCGCGGTGACCCTCGACGCCGGCCACATCTCACAGGCCTTCTATACGCAGGCCACGGCCTACGGGCTGGGCGCGTTCGTCACCGCCGCCATCAACGAAGAAGAGGTGGAGCAGGTACTGGGCCTCGATCCGATGCGGGAAGGCCCGTTGGCCGTGTGCGGCTTTGGCTGGCGCTCGGAGCAGATGCAGACGCCGGAGATGGATCCCGCCGGGCATACCTGGAAAACCGGGCCGTGAAGCCGGCTCCCCGATCCCCACGCTGGCGCCGACCGGCGGCGCTGGTCGCCCTGGTGGCGCTGGCGATGGTCGGCGCAGGCGCCTGGATGCTGTTGCGACCAGAGCCGGCCATCGCGTTTGCCGAACGCGACTGGGTGGTGCTGGCCGACGTGGACAACGCGAGCGGCAAGGCATTGTTCGACGACTCGCTCCAGCGCGCGGTGTTGATGAGCCTGGAGCAGTCGCGTTACGTCAACGTGCTGTCCAACAGCAGGGTGACCGAATCGCGTGACCTGCAGCGGATACCCTCCGGTCGCGCCCTGGACCGTGAGCTGGCCAGCGACGTGGCGGCGCGCGAGGGCGCCCGAATGGTGGTGGCGCCGGCCATCCGCCAGTCCCGTGGGCACTACCTGGTGAGCGTGGACCTGATCGATCCGAACCGGCGCGCCGTGGTGCGCAGCTACCGCGCGAAGGCCGGCACCTCGTCCGAGGTGATGGCGGCGGTGGACGACGTGGTGGGCCAGCTGCGTGCCGGGCTCGGTGAATCGGTGGCGTCAGTGCAGCAGTCGGTGCCGCTGCCGCAGGCCTCCACTGCCAACCTGCAGGCGCTGAAGTCGTTCGCGCTCGCAGAAAGCGCCCTCGGCCGTCGGCGCTTTTCCGAATCGGCCAAGCTGTATGAGGCGGCCATTGATGCCGACCCGGATTTCGCCTGGCCCATATCGGCCTGGCCAGGCTTCTGGTGCGTCTGGACCAGCGTGCCGAAGCGCAGCCGCACCTGGCCCGCGCGCTGGCGGTGAGCCAGCGCCTGCCGCACCGCGAACGGCTCTACCTCAAGGCCTGGCGCAACGAGCTGAGCGCGGACGCGTGGCCGCTGGACGACTGGCGCGTGTTGGCCGATGTCTATCCCGATTCCTTTGCCGGCCTGGCCAACACCTCCTGGTACCTCCTGACCGACAACCGCTACGATGAGGCAGAGCGCTACGCCGTCGGCGCCGCAGTACCGCAGAACCCGATGCGTGCCTACACCATCGCGCAGCTGGGGTGGATACAGCTGGGTACCAACCGCTTTGATGATGCGCTGCGCAGTTTCAGATGGTCCGAAACGTTGACCGGGCGGGCGGCCAGCGATCCACGCGCCGACGTGCTGATTGCCATGCGCCGGTACGGGGACGCACAGGCGGTGCTGACCCAACTGGGCAAGCCGCGCGACGAACTGCAGGCGCTGATGAACGTGCGGGTGCGGCTGCTGCTGGCGGCTGACCAGGATGACTGCACGGGCATGCGCACGGCGCTGTCATCGGAAGCAACACCGGAGTCGGCCGATTTCCACGTGCATGCCGCGCTCATGCGGGCCGTGGTGGATACCGCGTGCGAGCAGCGCGAAGCCAAGGCGCTGGCCGATATCGCTACCGAGCTGCGCCCGCTGCTGGCCGCGACCACCGATCCGAGCACGCCCGACCGCATCCTGCGCCTGCTGTCGCTGACCTATCTGGCCCAGCGCCAGGGCGACCACGTACTGGCCAACCGGCTGCTGGCCGAGTACGACGCGCAGGTGGTGCAGCAGAAGAACCCGGTGATCGGAAAGTGGCGCACCATGGTGCTTGCCATGCAGGAAATCGGCCGGGGTGCACCCCAGCAGGCCGTGGCGCTGCTGCAGCCGATGATGGATGGCAGCGAACCGGTGCAGGCGCATGTGGCGCTGCGTGAGGCATACCGCCTGCTGGGCGATGGTGAGCAGTTCCAGAAGCAGAACGAATGGCTGTTCGAGAACCGGGGCAGGGCGATCGCGGAGGTTGCCAACACCCAGTTGATGCAGGCGTTGAACGTGCATGACACGGTGTCGGACGCTACGTTGCGGCGGTGAGTGTGCGTCGTTGTCGGGCACCGCGATGACACCCATGGGGTGTCACTACGTCGATGCGTATCCGCTCTTCGTTCCGGCAACGCGATTACGTGGCTTCGAAATCCACCAGCACCGCGCCATCGGCCACCTGGTCACCCGCCTTGACCCGATACCCCTGCACCGTGCCATCGGCCGGGGCCTGCAGGGTGTGCTCCATCTTCATCGCTTCCAGCACCAGCAGCGGGGTGCCGCGCACCACCGGGGTGCCCGGTGCCAGCAGCGTGGCCACGATGCGGCCCGGCATCGGTGCGACCAGGCTGCCGGCGTCCGCTACCGCGTGGTCGGCTTCGCTGACCGGGTCATGCAGGGTGAAGCGCTGCACGCCGTCGTTGCCGAACAGGTACAGCTCGCTGCCATCGCGTACCACGCGGGCGCGGTGCAGGCGCTCTCCCACCTGCAGCGCCAGCCGCTCGCCCACCATCCGGCCCTGCGCCGATACCGTGGTGCCGCCCACCTCGATCGACCACGCCTCGCCATGGCCTTCAACGGCCACCACCTGCTGGTGGCCACGATGCTCCAGGGTCAGCCGCCGCGCCGCACGCTGTCCCAGCCGCCAGCCATCGCGCGCCTGCCACGGCGAGTGCGGGTCGCGCGCATCCACCGGGGCCGCTGCGTCTGTCGCCATCGCAGCTACGGCTGCCAGCGCCCACAGGGAAGGGTCGGTATCGCCCTGATGTGGCGCCAGTGCGGCCTGCTCGCGTTCGATCAACGCGGTATCCAGCCTCGCGTTGGCGAACGAATCGGTCATCACCAGCCGGCGCAGGAACGCGGCGTTGGTGGTCACGCCCACCACTTCGCACTCGGCCAGCGCCTGCTGCATGCGGCGCAGGGCGGCATCGCGGTCCACATCCCACACGATCAACTTGGCGATCATCGGGTCGTAGAACGGGGTGATCGCATCGCCCTGTTCCACACCCGCATCCACGCGCACGTGCGCGCTGCCGGACGGCAGGCGCAGGTGGCGCAGTGTGCCGGTGGAAGGCAGGAAGCCCTTGTCTGCATCTTCGGCGTACAGCCGCGCTTCCAGCGCATGGCCGTTGATCTGCAGCTGTTCCTGCTGCAGCGGCAGCGGGGCGCCGCTGGCCACGCGCAGCTGCCACTCCACCAGGTCGGTCCCGGTGATGCACTCGGTCACCGGGTGCTCCACCTGCAGGCGGGTGTTCATTTCCATGAAATAGAAATCGCCGTCGGGCCCGGCGATGAACTCCACCGTGCCCGCGCCCACGTAGTTCACCGCGCGCGCGGCATCCACCGCAGCCTTGCCCATGGCGGCGCGGCGCTCGGGCGTCATGCCCGGCGCAGGTGCTTCTTCCAGCACCTTCTGGTGCCGGCGCTGCACCGAGCAGTCGCGCTCGAACAGGTACACCACGTTGCCGTGGCTGTCGCCGAACACCTGGATCTCGATATGGCGCGGGCGCTCCACGTACTTTTCCACCAGCACGTGCGCGTTGCCGAAGGCGGACTGCGCCTCGCGTTGGCAGCTGGCCAGCGCCTCGGTGAAGGCCGCGCTGTCGTCCACCTTGCGCATGCCCTTGCCACCGCCGCCGGCGCTGGCCTTGATCAGCACCGGGTAGCCGATGCCATCGGCCTGTTCGCGCAGGAACGCCGGTTCCTGCGCGTCGCCGTGGTAGCCCGGGGTCAGCGGCACGCCGGCCTGCGCCATCAGGGCCTTGGCGGCGCTCTTGTCGCCCATCGCGCGGATCGCCGTCGCAGACGGGCCGATGAACACGATGCCCGCTTCGGTGCAGGCCTGGGCGAAGTCCGCGTTTTCCGACAGGAAGCCGTAACCGGGGTGGATCGCCTGCGCGCCGGTGCGGCGTGCCGCATCCAGGATGGCGTCGGCGCGCAGGTAGCTTTCGCGCGCCGGTGCCGGGCCGATGCCCACGGCCTCGTCGGCCAGCCGCACATGGCGTGCGTCGCGGTCGGCGTCGGAGTACACCGCCACCGTGGCAATGCCCAGGCGTTGGCAGGTGGCGATGACGCGGCAGGCGATTTCGCCACGGTTGGCGATCAGGATCTTGGTGAACATGGAAGTCTCGTTGCGCATGCCAGGGGGCCGGATCACATCCGGAACACGCCGAAATCGGTCTTGCGGGCCGGGGCGTTGAGGCTGGCCGACAGGGCCAGGCCCAGTACGCGGCGGGTGTCGGCCGGGTCGATCACGCCGTCATCCCACAACCGCGCGCTGGCGTAGTAGGGGTGGCCCTGCTGCTCGAACTGGTCGCGGATCGGGCTCTTGAAGGTGTCTTCGTCCTGCGCCGACCACTGCCCGCCCTTGGCTTCAATGCCATCGCGCTTCACCGTGGCCAGCACGCTGGCCGCCTGCTCGCCGCCCATCACCCCGATGCGCGCGTTCGGCCACATCCACAGGAAGTTGGGCGAATAGGCGCGGCCGCACATGCCGTAGTTGCCGGCGCCGAACGAACCGCCGATCACCACCGTGAACTTGGGCACCTTGGCGCAGGCCACCGCCATCACCAGCTTGGCCCCGTCCTTGGCGATGCCGCCGTGTTCGTACTTGCGCCCGACCATGAAGCCGGTGATGTTCTGCAGGAACACCAGCGGAATGCCGCGCTGGGTGCACAGCTCGATGAAGTGCGCGCCCTTGAGTGCCGATTCGGAGAACAGGATGCCGTTGTTGGCGATGATCCCCACCGGGTAGCCGTGCAGGTGCGCGAAGCCGGTCACCAGCGTGTTGCCGTAGCGCGGCTTGAATTCGTCGAAGCGCGAATCGTCCACCAGGCGCATGATCACCTCGCGCACGTCGTAAGGCTTGCGCGTGTCGGCCGGGATCACCCCGTACAGTTCCTGCGCCGGGTAGCGCGGTTCCACCGGCGCCTGCACCGCCAGCGCCGGCTCGGGCTTGCGCCAGTTGAGCTGGGCGATGATCGCGCGCACCCGGGCCAGCGCCTGCAGGTCGTTGTCGGCCATGTGGTCGGCTACCCCGGAAATGCGCGTATGCACATCGGCACCTCCCAGTTCTTCGGCAGTGACCACTTCACCGGTGGCGGCCTTCACCAGCGGCGGGCCGCCCAGGAAGATGGTGCCCTGCTCGCGCACGATCACCGTTTCATCGCTCATCGCCGGCACGTACGCGCCGCCGGCGGTGCACGAGCCCATCACGCAGGCGATCTGCGGAATGCCCTGCGCCGACAGGTTGGCCTGGTTGTAGAAGATCCGGCCGAAGTGGTCGCGGTCCGGGAACACCTCGTCCTGCAGCGGCAGGAACGCGCCACCGGAATCCACCAGGTAGATGCACGGCAGCCGGTTCTGTTCGGCCACCTCCTGCGCGCGCAGGTGCTTCTTCACCGTCATCGGGTAATAGGTGCCGCCCTTGACCGTGGCATCGTTGGCCACGATCACGCATTCCACCCCGGACACCCGACCAATGCCGGCCACCACGCCGGCACTGGGAATCGGGTCGCCGTACATGCCGTGCGCGGCCAGCGGTGCGATTTCCAGGAACGCGCTGCCCGGGTCGAGCAGGGCATCGATGCGGTCGCGCACCAGCAGCTTGCCGCGCGCGGTGTGTTTCTGCCGCGCCGCTTCCGTGCCGCCCAGCGCGGTCTGCGCCAGGGTGGCGCGCAGGTCGTCGACCACCGCCTGCAACGCAGTGCGGTTGGCCTCGAAGCTCTCGCTGCCCGGTTGCAGCTGGGTGCTCAGTACCGTCATCGCTTCGTCCTTACTTGGTGCGCTGGAACAGTTCGCGGCCGATCAGCATGCGGCGGATTTCCGAGGTGCCTGCGCCGATCTCATACAGCTTGGCATCGCGCCACAAGCGCCCGGTGGGGTATTCGTTGATGTAGCCGTTGCCGCCCAGGATCTGGATCGCCTGGCCGGTCAGCCAGGTGGCCTTCTCGGCCGAATACAGAATGGCGCCGGCCGCATCCTGGCGGGTGGTGCGGCCCAGGTCGCAGGCGCGCGCCACCGCATACACATACGCGCGGCAGGCGTTGAGGCCTACGTACATGTCGGCCAGCTTGGCCTGCATCAGCTGGAACGTGCCGATCGCCTGGCCGAACTGCTTGCGCTCATGCACGTACGGCATCACCACGTCCATCGCGGCCGACATCAGGCCCAGAGGGCCGCCGGACAGCACCACGCGCTCGAAATCCAGCCCGGACATCAGCACGTTCACGCCACCACCGACCGCGCCCAGCACGTTCGCTTCGGGCACTTCGCAGTCCTCGAACACCAGCTCGCAGGTGTTGGAGCCGCGCATGCCCAGCTTGTCCAGCTTCTGCGCGGTGGAGAAGCCCTTCATGCCCTTTTCGACCAGGAAGGCGGTGATGCCCTTGGCACCGGCTTCCACGTCGGTCTTGGCGTACACCACCAGCACGTCGGCATCCGGGCCGTTGGTGATCCACATCTTGTTGCCGTTGAGCACGTAGTGGTCGCCGCGCTTGTCCGCGCGCAGCTTCATCGACACCACGTCCGATCCGGCGCCCGGTTCGCTCATGGCCAGCGCGCCGACCTTCTCGCCGCTGCACAGGCCGGGCAGGAAGCGCTGCTTCTGCTCCTCGGTGCCGTTCTTGCGCAGCTGGTTCACGCACAGGTTCGAATGCGCGCCGTAGGACAGGCCGATGCCGCCCGAAGCACGCGAAATCTCTTCCATCGCCACCACGTGGGCCAGGTAGCCCATGCCGCTGCCGCCGTATTCTTCTTCCACGGTCAGGCCGAGCAGGCCCTGCTCGCCGAGCTTGCGCCACAGCGGGTGCGGGAACAGGTTTTCCTCATCGGCCTTGGCCGCCAGCGGCGCGATCTCGGCCGAGGCAAAATGGGCCACGCTCTGGCGGAGCATGTCGATCTCTTCGCCGAGGTCGAAGTTCATGGTGGGGACGTGCATGAGGCGGCTCCGCAACGGCTGGAAGGGGTCGAATGCTCCCAGCCTAGTCCTCCCGGGGGTAAAAGTGAACACAAATTCAAAAATTGAACATAGAATCAGCAAATGGCCTATAAACGCTCAGCTTTGATGGAAGAACGCCTGGCCGGGGCCCGCGAGCGGATCCTGCTGGCCACCCGGCGCCTGGTGGCGGCCGGCGGCTACCGGAATGCCCCGGTCACCGCCGTGGCGGCCGAAGCGGGGGTATCCACCGGGCTGATCTACCGGCACTTCCCGTCCAAGGCCGAGCTGTTCGTGGAGGTGCTGACCGACGCGGTCGAGCACGAACTGCGCATCTTCGAGGCCATCGCCGCCGAACCGCTGCCCGCGCCCGAGCGCCTCCGCCGGGCGATCACCGCCTTCGTGCGCCGTGCGCTGGCCGGCCCCGGGCTGGCCTATGCCTTCATTGCCGAACCGGTGGATCCGGAAGTGGAAGCCGAGCGCATCCGCTGCCGCCGCCTGTTCGGTGACGTGTTCCGCCGCATCGTGGCCGATGGCGTTGAAGCCGGCAGTTTCCCTGCGCAGGACACCGACGTGGCGGCCGCCTGCATCGTCGGTGCGTTCACCGAAGCACTGGTCGGCCCCACCGCGCCCAGCCGCGATGCGCACGGCGACCAGACCGCGCTGGTCGAATCCATCTGCGTTTTCTGCCTGCGTGCTGCAGGCGCCTCCCAGGTCTGATGCTGCATTGCGGTAGTGGGAGGCGGCTTGCAGAGCGCCGCCGACGCTGGTCATACTCGGCCGACAAGCCGTGGTCCAACGACTACCAGCCAGGGGTAACAGAGAGTGCGGAATTACGACCTCGAGTTCCTGAAACGCTTTTCCATGGTCATTGCCTTATTGATGGCCATCACGCTCGGATTGATCCTGTTCGCCGCGTACCTGCACACCCGCATTCCCCCTGAAGTCTCGCCCCAGGCCGCCAAGCGCACCGAACTGCGCATTGCCCCGGCCGGTGCGGTCTATGCCGGCGCCACCGGTGCTGCCGACCAGGCCGCCGCCAAGGCGGCGGCGATGGCCAAGGCCGCCTCGCAGGTGGCTTACGGCGGCACCACCGATGGAAAGGTGATCTTCGACAACCTGTGCACCGCCTGCCACACCACCGGCGTCGGCCAGGCACCGACCCTGGACCACGCCCATTGGGATGCACGCCTGGCCCAAGGCAAGGACACCCTCTACAAGCACGCCATCGAGGGCTACACCGGCCCGGATGGCGGGATCATGCCGCCCAAAGGGGGCAACCCCGGCCTGAGCGAAGAGCAGATCCACGCCACCGTCGATTGGATGCTCGCAAACCTGAAATAACCGGCGAGCATCACGAACGGCAAAGCCGACAGGTAGAGCCGACTGTCAGTCGGCTGAGGGTAGAGCCGACTGTTAGTCGGCTGCAGGTAGAGCCGACTGTCAGTCGGCTGCCGTTCGCGCGGACCCTGCAACCTCCCGTGCTCCGGAGCCAAGCCGACTAACAGTCGGCTCTACCGGTCGGCTCTACCGGCCAGGTCCAACCGTCCCGCCCGGTCCGCGCATCCAGCCTCTCCGGCAAAGCCGACTTTCATGTTTCACGGTTACCCTGTGCACCCGTTTCCGGAATCGCCGTCGATGCGCCGTCGCACCCTCGCTCTTGCCCTGTCGCTGCTGCTGCCCGCCACCGCCTTCGCCCAGGCCCAGCCGCAGCCACGCCCGACCGCATCGACCCCGCCGACCTCCGCGCCCGTCACCCTCACCGCCGCGCCCACCGACTGGCGCACCCTCGACGGCCAGCACGTGCGCATCGCCGCCCCGCTGACCCTGGCCGGCACCGACGGCCTGGCCCGTTTCGGCGAACTCACCGTCGCCTTCGACGGCCGCCTCTGGCAGCCCAGCGAAGTGGCCGCCCCCGGCACCGACGCCCACGCCAAGGTGATCGCCGACAACCAGCGCCGCCGCCTGCTGCTCGATGACGGCAGCACCGCGCGCGACCCGGGTCCGGTGGCCTACCTGCCCGCCGCTGCCACCCTGCGCACCGGCACCGTGCTGCGCAACGTCGAAGGCATCGTCCACGTGGACGCCAAGGGCACCCCGCGCCTGCAGGTCACCACCCCGCTGACGCTGCCGGCGCTCAACCGCCCGGCCGCCCCGGTGGTGCCCGGCGCGCTCAAGGTGGCCGCCTTCAACCTGGAGAACTTCTTCAACGGCGACGGCCAGGGCGGCGGGTACCCGACCCTGCGCGGCGCCCGCACCCTGGCCGAACACCAGGCCCAGACCGCCAAGCTGGTGGCCACCGTCAACGCGCTCGGCGCCGACGTGGCCGCGCTGATGGAACTGGAAAACGACGGCTACGGCCCGCAGTCCGCGATTGCCGAATTGGTCGCCGCGCTGAATGCCAACCGCGGCAAAGATGCGGACTGGGCCTTCATCGACGCCGGCAAGGGCCCGGGCGAGAACCCCATCCGCGTGGGCATCATCTACCGCAGCTCGCGGGTGAACCCGGTGGGCGCCCCCGCCGTGCTGGACACCGCCCCGTTCGGTCCGCACAGCCGCGTACCGCTGGCCCAGGCGTTCCGCGCCGGCAAGGGCGCGCCGTTCGTGGTGGTGGCCAACCACTTCAAGTCCAAGGGCTGCTCGGAAGCGGCCGGCGCCGATGCCGACCAGAACGACGGCCAGGCCTGCTGGAACGCCACCCGCGTGGAATCGGCGCGCCTGCTCAACCAGTGGCTGGGCACCGACCCGACCGGCGCCGGCACCACCGACGCGATCCTGCTGGGCGACTTCAACGCCTACGCGATGGAAGCCCCGATCCGCGCCCTGCACGATGCCGGCTGGCGCGACGCCTTCGCCGTGGCCAAGGTCGAGCGCCCCTACAGCTACGTCTACAACGGCATGACCGGCCGCCTCGACCACGCTCTGCTCAGCCCGGGCATGGCCAAGCGCCTGCGCGGCGCGGCCGAATGGCACATCAATGCCGACGAAGCCGACGACGTCGGCTACCGCGACCGCAACGAAGCCGGCCCGTGGCGCAGTTCCGACCACGACCCCTTGATCCTGGGTTTCGACCGGTAACCCACCTGTTCGCCGATGCCGGGTAGTTGCGTCGCGCACGCGTAGAGACACGCCATGCGTGTCCGCGCGGTCTCACCCCCACGCAATAAACCCAATCGCCACCACCGCCAATACCAACCCCGCGCGGTTCCACCGCGTGGTCGGCTCGCCGAACGCCAACACCCCCGCCAGCGCCCCCAGCACCACCACGCCGATATTCATCCCGGCAAACACCGTGGCCGGGCTGTCTGGCATCGCCTGGTGGGCGTGCACGTAAAACAGGATGTTGCCGCCATTGAGCAGCCCCAACAGCGCCCCCGCACCCACGTTGCGCGCGCGCAAGCGGCTGCGCCCACTGAAGTGCCGCCACAGCTGCAGCCCCAGCATCAACACAAAGGCAATGCTGAAACACGCCAGCAGTGCCGCCATCGACGGCGTCCCCGACAGCGCCACCTGCTTCAGCAGCACATCCACCAGCGCAAAGCCCACCCACACCGCCAGCAGCCAGCGCCAGCTGCCCGCCTCACCGGCCACCGCCGGCCCACGCGGGCGCAGGCTGATGCCCAGCATCGCCACCAGCCCCAGCCCCAGTCCAAGCAGCTTGAGCGCGGTCGCCGTCTGCCCAAAGAACACAAACGCAGCCAACAACGACAGCAACAGCGACAACCGCTGCGCCACATCCGTTCGCACGATCCCGGCCACCGCCACCGTGCGGCCCAGCACCAGGAACAGCGAAGGCAGCACCACCGCCAGCACCAGCAGCGCCGGCCACGGCGCATGGGTCGACTGCAGCGCCTCCAGCGGCGGCTGCAGCACCCCCGCCGTAAGCCCGGCGGCCACCAGGTAATTCCAGGTCACCATCTGGGCGACATCCAGCTGGCGGCGTGCGGCCAGCTTCAGCAGCACCGACACCAACACGCTGCAGACGACGCTGAAAAGCAGATAGAACATGGGGTTCCAGGCAGGCGCGGCAGTGCAGCCCGCGGGGGAGCGGTATTATGACGCCATGCACAATCCCCCTTTCCCCAATGAAAGCACCACCCTGCAGCTGGCCGGCCCGGTTGGCGCGCTGGACGTGATGGTCGACCCGCCCAAGGCCGACGTGCCCGCGCAGCCGGTGGTGGCGGTCATCTGCCACCCGCTGTCCACCGAAGGCGGCAGCATGCACAACAAGGTGGTGACCATGGTCGGCACCACCCTGCGCGAGCTGGGCATTGCCACGGTGCGCTTCAACTTCCGCAGCGTCGGCACCTCGGCCGGCGAATTCGACCATGGCGAGGGCGAGCAGGACGACCTCAAGGCCGTGGTGGCCTGGGTGCGCGAGCAGCGCCCCGACGCCACCCTGTGGCTGGCCGGCTTCAGCTTCGGCGCCTTCGTCTCCCTGCGCGCGGCCGCCGAGCTGCAGCCGCAGGTGCTGATCTCGATCGCCCCGCCCGCCGGGCGTTGGGACTTCGACGGCGTGCAGCCGCCGGCCAACTGGCTGGTCATCCAGGGCGAGGCCGACGAAATCGTCGACCCGCAGGCGGTCTATGACTGGCTGGACGAGCTGGACGCCCCGCACGAACTGGTGCGCATGCCTGAAACCAGCCACTTCTTCCACCGCAAGCTGATCGACCTGCGCGGCGCGGTGCTCCACGGCGTCAAGGGCTGGCTGCCGAACCCGGAAAGCGCCACCGCATGAGCGATACCGCACTGACCCCGTCGCAGCGCTACGCCGAAGGCGTGGCCCGGGGCGAATGGCAGAACGACCCGGCCCAGCACGCCGCACTGGCCGAGCTGGACCGCATCCACCTGGCCCTGGTCGACAGCGCCCAGGACGGCTGGCTGGATCGCCTGTCCGCTTTCTGGAAGAAGCCGGACCCGGTCAAGGGCCTGTATTTCTGGGGCGGGGTAGGGCGCGGCAAGACCTTCCTGGTGGACCTGTTCTACGACGGGCTGCCGATCGAACAGAAGTACCGCACCCACTTCCACCGCTTCATGCGCGGCATCCACGAGCGCCTGCGCGAACACCAAGGGCAGAGCGACCCGCTGGCCCGGATCGCCCAGGAATGGCGCGCCAAGCTGCGCGTACTGGTGCTGGACGAGTTCTTCGTCACCGACATCGGCGATGCCATGCTGCTGGCGCGCCTGCTCGAACGCCTGTTCGCCGAAGGGGTCACCCTGGTCACCACCTCCAACACGGCGGTGGAGAACCTGTACCTGAATGGCCTGCAGCGCGACAGCTTCCTGCCTGCCATCAGCCTGCTGCAGACCTACTGCGTGGAGCTGTACGCCGAGGGCACCGAAGACTACCGGATGCGGGCGCTAACCCATTCGCCGGTCTACCAGGCCCCGCGCGACGAGCACAGCGATGCCTGGCTGGCCAGCCGCTGGGCCGCGCTGAGCGGCGGCCAGTCGCCCAAGCCGGGCAACATCGAGATCGAAGCACGCAAGATCCCGGTGCGCGCCCGCGGCAAGAGCATCGTCTGGTTCGACTTCAAGGCCCTCTGCGAAGGCCCGCGCGGCCCCTCGGACTACATCGAGATCGCCCGCGAGTTCAACACCGTGCTGCTGGGTGACATCCCGCATTTCGACCGCATGAATGAAGATGCCGCGCGCCGCTTCGTGAACCTGATCGACGAGCTGTACGACCGCCACGTCAACCTGGTCTGCACCGCCACCGACGCCCCGGTAGCCCTCTACACCGGCACCCGCCTGCAGGGCGCCTTCGAGCGCACCGCCTCGCGCCTGATAGAAATGCAGAGCGCCGAATACCTCGGCACGCCCCACCGGGCGTAACCGGGGGCAACCGGCCGTCACCGGGGCTGGAACAAGGCGTAGGGACACGCCATGCGTGTCCACGCGGTGCCAAACCGCCCGCAATTGTTACGCCCACGTGACGCCCATCGTTCCGTTTTTCGAACGCTTGAATCGCACCAAAAGTCGCCCCCAACCCTTGACTGCGCACTCGCTTTCGACGGGTCGCGACCGTTCGTCGGACGCCTGCAACACCGGATCCTTGCGCCGCAAGGGATTGGCCTGATTCCCTACATTTGGCGTTGACGGCCCCCTATACCCCCACTATCTTGTGGCCGTCGGTCTCTTCGACCACAAGTCGAAGGGTCCAACGGGCCCAACGCCCACCGACAACCGCATGCCGTACAGGGTGCGGTGCTGGTAGCACCAGTCTCCGGGGGGAGATGACCGGTGACGCAAGGGGAATCGTCCGCAGCGCCAGTGCGCCGGTCGCGTCCCATGCGACACCGATAGTCCACCCTGAGCGCTGAGCGCATCGGCCCCACGCCTGCCCCGCAGGCGACCCTGCACCACCCCAAATCACGCCAAGAGGAAAACGCCGTGAGCACCGAAACCAGCGCAGCCACCGACCAGGAAAGCGAATTCCTGTTGACTTCGCCGCCGACCGCGACCGCCATGAGCGTGACCAAGCGCAACGGCACGACCGAACTGGTGGATCTGAACAAGATCGTGCGCGCGGTGCAGCGTTCGGCTGAAGGCCTGCATTCGGTGGACCCGATGCGCGTGGCCACCCGCACCATTTCCGGCCTGTACAACGGCGCCACCACCCAGGAACTGGACGAGCTGTCCATCCGCACCGCCGCCCTGCTGATCGGTGAAGAGCCCGAGTACGGCCGCCTGGCCGCGCGCCTGCTGGCCAACTACATTGCCAAGGAAGTGTCGGGCCAGGAAATCCACGCCTTCTCGCAGTCGGTGGGCCGTGGCCACGAAGTGGGCCTGATCAACGACCGCCTGCTGAACTTCGTGCAGACCAACGCGCGCAAGCTCAACGATGCCATCGACCTCAGCCTCGACCTGAACTTCGACTACTTCGGCCTGCGTACCCTGTACGACCGCTACCTGCTGCGCCATCCGCACACCCGCAAGGTGATCGAGACCCCGCAGCAGTTCTTCCTGCGCATCGCCAGCGCGCTGAGCGAAGACGTGCCGGAAACCCTGGCCCTGTACAAGCGCATGGGCAACCTGGACTACCTGCCGTCCAGCCCGACCCTGTTCAATTCCGGCACCACCCACGAGCAGCTGTCCTCGTGCTTCCTGCTTGATTCGCCGCAGGATTCGCTGGAATCGATCTACTCCAAGTACGGCGACATCGCCCAGCTCTCCAAGTTCTCCGGCGGCATCGGCGTGAGCTACACCCGCGTGCGTTCGCGCGGCTCGCTGATCAAGTCCACCAATGGCCATTCCAACGGCATCGTGCCGTGGCTGAAGACCATGGACTCGTCCGTGGCCGCGGTGAACCAGGGAGGCAAGCGCAAGGGCGCGGCCTGCGTGTACCTGGAAACCTGGCACGCCGACATCGAAGACTTCCTCGAACTGCGTGACAACACCGGCGACGAATCGCGCCGCGCGCACAACCTCAACCTGGCCAACTGGGTGCCGGACCTGTTCATGAAGCGCGTCGAAGCCGACCAGGAATGGTCGCTGTTCGATCCGCGCGTGGTGCCCGAGTTCACCGACCTGTTCGGTGAAGCCTTCGAGGCCGCCTACCTGCAGGCCGAAGCACAGGGCAAAGCCAACCGCACCATTTCCGCACGCAAGCTCTACTCGCGGATGATGCGTACCCTTGCCGAAACCGGCAACGGCTGGATGACCTTCAAGGACAAGTGCAACCGCGCCAGCAACCAGACCCTGCGTCCGGGCAACGTGATCCACCTGTCCAACCTGTGCACCGAAATCCTGGAGGTCACCTCCAACGATGAAACCGCCGTGTGCAACCTGGGTTCGATCAACCTGGGCAACCACTTCGACGAGCACAACGAGTTCAACTACGAAAAGCTGGCCGAAACCGTGCGCCTGGCCGTGCGCCAGCTCGACCGCGTGATCGACCTGAACTTCTATCCGATCGAAACCGCCCGCCGCGCCAACATGCGCTGGCGCCCGGTCGGCCTGGGCTGCATGGGCCTGCAGGACGTGTTCTTCCGCAAGCGCCTGCCGTTCGACAGCGCCGAAGCCCGCGCGCTGTCGAAGAAGATTGCCGAGACCATCTACTTCCACGCCCTGGAAACCTCGGTCGAACTGGCCCAGGAACGTGGCAAGCACCCGTCGTTCAACGACACCCGTGCGGCCAGCGGCGAACTGCAGTTCGACGCCTGGAACGTGGTGCCGGAAGACGGCGCGCGCTGGGACGCCCTGCGTGCCCGCATCAAGGAACACGGCCTGCGCAACTCGCTGATCATCGCCATTGCCCCGACCGCGACCATCGCCTCCATCGCCGGCTGCTACGAGTGCGTCGAGCCGCAGGTGTCCAACCTGTTCAAGCGCGAAACGCTGTCGGGCGACTTCCTGCAGGTGAACCGCTACCTGGTGAACGAGCTGAAGAAGCTCGGCCACTGGACCCCGGAAATGCGCGACACCATCAAGATGGCCGAAGGCTCCATCCAGGGTATCGCCCAGATCCCGGAAAGCCTGCGCCAGATCTACCGCACCGCGTGGGAACTGCCGATGCGTTCGCTGATCGACATGGCCGCCGACCGTGGCGCGTTCATCGATCAGTCCGCCTCGCTCAACCTGTTCATGGAAAGCCCGAACATCGGCGCGATGTCCTCCATGTACATGTACGCCTGGAAGCAGGGCATCAAGACCACCTATTACCTGCGCTCGCGTCCGGCCACCAAGATCGCCAAGACCACCATCAGCCACACCGCAGCGGCTGCCCCGGAAAAGGTGTTCAGCCCGGAAGAGGCCATCGCCTGCTCGCTGGAAAACCCGGAAGCCTGCGAAGCCTGCCAGTAATCCGCGGGCGCCCACCGCCCAGGTAGCGCCGGCCATTGGCCGGCCTCGACCAACCGCAGCGCCGGGCTCTGCCCGGCCGCTCCACCGGCCCAATCGCCGGAACATACACCCGGCAGGTGCCGACCGTTGGTCGGCACACACACCCGGTAGGTACCGACCGTTGGTCGGTACACCTCAGAAGGAAAGACCCACCATGGCCGACACCCGCAAGCAGATGCTGCTCGATCCCGGTTTTGAACTGACCCTGCGCCCGATGCGCTACCCGCAGTTCTATGACATGTATCGCAACGCGATCAAGAACACCTGGACCGTGGAAGAAATCAACTTCCAGATCGACATCAGCGACCTGCACACCAAGATGTCGCCGGGCGAGCGCCACCTGATCCACCGCCTGGTTGCCTTCTTCGCCACCGGCGACTCGATCGTGTCCAACAACCTGGTGCTGAACCTGTACCAGCACTTGAACGCGCCCGAAGCACGCATGTACCTGTCGCGCCAGCTGTACGAAGAAGCGCTGCACGTGCAGTTCTACCTGACCCTGCTGGACAACTACCTGCCGGACCCGGAAGAGCGTTCGAAGGCGTTCTCGGCAGTGGAGAACATCGACTCCATCAAGAAGAAGGCCGACTTCTGCTTCAAGTGGATCGACTCCATCCAGGGCCTCACCCGCATCGAAACCCGCGACCAGCGTCGCCAGTTCCTGCTCAACCAGATCTGCTTCGCCGCCTGCATCGAAGGCCTGTTCTTCTTCGCCGCGTTCGCCTACGTGTACTACTTCCGTTCGCGTGGCCTGCTCAACGGCCTGGCCTCTGGCACCAACTGGGTGTTCCGCGACGAAAGCGCGCACATGGACTTCGCCTTCGAATGCGTGGACGTCATCCGCGAGGAAGAGCCGGACCTGTTCGACGATGAGATGAAGCGGCAGGTCTACGACATGCTGGCCGAAGCCATCGAATGCGAAGTGCAGTTCGCCGAAGACGTGCTGTCCGGCGGCGTAGCCGGCATTTCCACCCGCGACATGCGCCAGTACCTGCAGCACTGCGCCGACAACCACTTCCACCGCCTCGGCATGGAAAAGAAGTACAACGTGCGCAACCCGCTGCCGTTCATGGAACTGCAGGACGTGCAGGAGCTGACCAACTTCTTCGAACGCCGCCCCTCGGCCTACCAGGTGGGCGTGCAGGGCGAAGTGTCCTTCGACATGTCGTTCTGATCCAAGCGCACCATGCGTACCAGAAAGCCCCGGCACTGCCGGGGCTTTTTGTTTGCGGGCGCTGCCGTATCATCCTCGTCGACCCCATCGCACGGCCCACCGCCATGACCGCCACCCCCGACGTCGTCCCGCCCACTGAAGTGCGCATGGCCGAAATCGTCTTCCCCAACCACACCAACCACATGGGCACCCTGTTCGGTGGCCAGGCATTGGCGTGGATGGACAAGGCCGCGTTCCTGGCCGCCGCGCGCTACTCGCGCCGCACCGTGGTCACCGCCCGCTCCGACCAGGTGGACTTCAAGCTGCCCATCAGCATCGGCCAGATGGTGGAAACCGTGGGCCGCATCGTCGAAGTGGGCCGCAGCTCGATGAAGGTGGAAGTAGAGCTCATCGCCGAAGACCTGCACACCGGCGAGCGCAAGCTGTGCACCCGCGGCCACTTCGTGATGATCGCCCTGGACGAGAACCACAAGCCCACCGCTGTGCCTGCGTTGCCGGCCGACATCGCCGGACCCTGAACGGGCAGGGGCGATTGCGAACCCTCCAATCGCCCCCATCTAGCTGGCATGTCTACCCCACTGGCTGACTTCATCGACCGCGCCCGCCGCCTGTTCGTCCTCACCGGCGCCGGCTGCAGCACCGACTCGGGCATTCCCGATTACCGCGATGCCGACGGCCAGTGGAAGCGCACCCCACCGGTGAACTACCAGGATTTCATGGGCGAAGCGGCCACCCGCCAGCGCTATTGGGCGCGCAGCCTGCTCGGCTGGCCGCGCTTCGGGCAGGCCCAGCCCAACGCCACTCACGCCGCACTGGCCGCGCTGGAAGCGCGTGGAAAGGTTGAAGTGCTGCTCACCCAGAACGTGGACTGCCTGCACCAGCGCGCCGGCAGCGCCGCCGTGATCGACCTGCACGGCCGCCTCGACCAGGTGCGCTGCATGGGCTGCGAAACCCGCAGCAACCGCGAAGCTTTCCAGCAGGCGCTGCTCGCCGCCAACCCCGGCTGGGACCGCCTCGACGCCGCCCAGGCCCCGGACGGCGATGCCGACCTTGAAGGCGTGGATTTCAGCACCTTCAACGTGCCCGCGTGCCCCACCTGCGGCGGCATCCTCAAGCCCGACGTCGTGTTCTTCGGCGAAAACGTACCGCGCGCCCGCGTCGATGCCGTACACGCCCACCTGCAACAGGCAGACGCCGTCCTCGTGGTCGGCTCCTCCCTGATGGTCTATTCCGGCTACCGCTTTGTCCAGGCGGCCGCCAAGGCCGGCCTACCCGTAGCCGCCCTCAACATCGGCCGCACCCGAGCAGACGACCTCCTCACCCTCAAGGTAGAGCAGTCCTGCGCAGAAGCCCTGTCCTTCCTGCTCCCCACGACCACCCCCGCGTAGAGACACGCCATGCGTGTCTGGCCACACCGTTCCAAACAAACGGTTGCCTGCACCCCCGCTTCCGGGTGCAATAACCCCCCGGTTTCAACATCCCCCCGAGTCGCCCGCCCGTGAGCCAGCTTTTCTCCCCCGTAACCTTCGGACCGCTGACGCTGTCCAACCGCATCGTCATCGCCCCGATGTGCCAGTACTCCTCCACCGACGGCCTGGCCAACGACTGGCACCGCCAGCACCTGGGCATGCTGGCCCAATCCGGCGCCGGCCTGCTGATCCTCGAAGCCACCGCCGTGCTGCCGGAAGGGCGCATCAGCTACGCCGACCTCGGCCTGTGGGACGACGCCACCGAAGCCGCCCTCACCGACGTGATCGCCTCGGTGAAGCGCTGGTCGCCGATGCCGGTGGGCGTGCAGCTCGCGCATGCCGGTCGCAAGGCCTCCTCCGCACGCCCGTGGGACGGCGGTGGCCCGCTGCCGCCGACCGACCCGAACGGCTGGACCGTGAAAGCTCCCTCGGCGCTGCCGTTCACCGCCAACGGCCCCACGCCCGAAGCGCTGGATGAAGCCGGCATCGACGCCGTGGTGGAGGCCTTCGCCGTGGCCGCCAAGCGCGCCGAGCGCGCCGGCCTGGACCTGATCGAACTGCACGCCGCGCACGGCTACCTGCTGCACCAGTTCCTCTCCCCGCTCAGCAACAAGCGCCAGGACGAGTACGGCGGTTCGCTGGAAAACCGCATGCGCCTGCTGATCCGCGTGTTCGACGCCGTGCGCGCGGCGGTCTCCGACCGCATCAGCGTGGGCGTGCGCATTTCCGCCAGCGACTGGGTCGACGGCGGCTGGGACATCGAACAGAGCACCACCCTCGCGCAGATCCTCGACCTGTGCGGCTGCCAGTTCCTGCACGTCTCCAGCGGCGGTCTCGACGCACGCCAGAAGATCGCCCTCGAGCCCGGCTACCAGGTACCGTTCGCCGCCGCGATCAAGGCCGCCAAAGTGCGCATGCCGGTCATCGCCGTCGGCCTGATCACCGACCCGGCGCAGGCCGAATCGATCTTGCGCCACAACCACGCCGACGCCGTCGCACTGGCCCGCGGCATCCTCTACGAACCGCGCTGGCCGTGGCACGCCGCCGCTGCCCTCGGCGACTCCATCACCCCCGCCCCACAGTACCTGCGCTGCGAACCGCGCGAAGCCCGCGGCGTCTTCACCGCCCCGTCTGCTTGATTGAATCGGTAGCGCACCGCCCGTGGGCGGGCGCCGCCCGGTCTCACGCCACATCCCCCCCCCCCCCCGCCCGCCACCCCCCCCCCCCCCGCTGCCTCCACGCCCCCCCCCCGGGCGGTGAATCCCCTCGC
>NZ_JAGXKC010000014.1:79371-90137 GCF_019091045.1 Stenotrophomonas sp. GbtcB23
GGCGCCGGCGGCGCCCGCCCCCCCCCCCCCGCCGCCTGTGATTGGGTGGGGGGGGGGCCCCGCGCTGGGGGGCCGCGTACCGCCTGATCTCACGCAACATCCACCCGCCACGCGGCCGGCAACCCCTCCACCACGTGCTGCATCAACGCCCGCACCTTGGGCGTTAAATCCCTTCGATCACTCACACACAGAAACAACCGCATCGGCTCCGGCGACGTCCGCGCCCCATCGCCCGACGCAAACAACACCTGCAGCTCGCCCCGCGCCAACCAAGGCGCCGCCACGAACGCCGCCAACCGCGCAATGCCACCGCCAGCGGCCGCCATCGCCGCCAACGCATCAATGTCATCCGACACCAGCGCCGGCCGCATCTCCGCCTCGAAGCGGATCCCATCGCGCACGAATCCCCACGGCAACAACCGCCCATCCACCGGGTAGCGGAACACCAAACACCGGTGCTCACGCAGCTCCTCCGGCGTGGCCGGCATGCCCACCGCCTTCGTCTGCGTACTGATGGTGCGCCCGGTGGTGATGCGCCTCGTCGCGCTGACCGTGCACCCGCCGCGCTGACCCGATGTGGCATCCATCCCCCGGTAGCGCCCCACCGTTGGTGGGGCGTCGCGGCAAATCGAACGATGCATCGGTCGGCACATCGGTCGGTAAACAGGTCGGCGCATCGGTCGGCGCATCGGCCGGCGCATCGGTCGGTACACCGGTCGGCACACCGCCCGGTAGAGCGGACTGTTAGTCCGCTGCTCCAACTCCATCAACGCCCACAGCAATTGGTTGCAACTGACATCGTCCCTCCAGAGCGCGGCGCCGCTCCACTACACTCACCCCATGCGCCCCGACTCCATCCTCACCCTCTCATGCCCGGACCGTACCGGCATCGTTTACCGCGTTTCCGGCCTGCTGTTCGAGCAGGGCTGCAACATCCTGGATGCACAGCAATTCGGCGACGACGAGAGCGGCCGGTTCTTCCTGCGCGTGCATTTCGATCGTGACCCGCGCCAGCCCATCGACACCATCCAGACCCGCATGGCCGGGCTGGCTACCGACTTCAAGATGGACTGGCAGCTGCACGACGCCCGCCGCCGTGCGCGCCTGCTGGTGCTGGTGAGCAAGCAGGGGCACTGCCTCAACGACCTGCTGTTCCGCGCGCACAGCCGCCAACTGCAGGTGGACATCGCCGCAGTGGCCTCCAACCACGAAGACTTCGGCCCGCTGGCGGGTTCGTACGGCATCCCGTTCCACCACCTGCCGGTGAATGCAGACAACCGGGAAGTGCAGGAACAACAGATCATCGATCTGGTCGAACGCGAGCAGATCGACCTGGTGGTGCTCGCGCGCTACATGCAGATCCTCTCACCGCGCCTGTGCCAGGCACTGGCCTGCCGCGCGATCAACATCCACCACAGCTTCCTGCCCAGCTTCAAGGGCGCGCAGCCGTACCACCAGGCCCACGCGCGCGGGGTAAAGATCATCGGTGCAACGGCCCACTACGTCACCTCCGATCTCGACGAAGGCCCGATCATCGAACAGGACGTAGCGCGGGTGGACCATGCCATGACGCCGCGTGACCTGGTCCGCCTCGGCAGCGACACCGAATCGCAGGTACTGGCCCGCGCCGTGCGGAGGCACGTAGAGCACCGCATCATCCTCAACGGGCACCGAACCGTTGTATTCAGGTAACCGATGGGGCGGCTCCTCCTGCTGGGCGCCTTTCGGCTGCAAGGCGCCACAACGTGAAATGCGCATACGGCTACGATAAAGCCACCGCCCAACTGCGACCGCCCCCATGATCGACCACCTGGATCACCTCGTGCTGACCACTTCCGCAGAAGAGGCCACCACCCATTTCTACGTCAACGTCTTGGGGATGACCCTGGAAACGTTCGGGGCGGGCAGAAAGGCCTTCCGGTTTGGCGACCAGAAGATCAATCTGCACATCAAGGGGCATGAGGTTGAACCCAAGGCGCACCTGCCTGTGCCGGGCTCCCTGGACCTCTGCTTCATTGCGGCAGTTCCATTGGACCAGGTCATCCAGAAGCTCGGCAGCAACTCAGTGAAGATCGAACAGGGCCCCGTCGAGCGCACCGGTGCATTGGGCAAGATCCGATCTGTGTATGTCCGGGACCCCGAACTCAACCTGATAGAGATCTCCGAGTACCTCCCTGCAAACTAGCGGCTCGGTTCTGAGCCAGACTACAGGTCCCAGGTACTGGGCCGCGCCGTACGCAGGCATGCTCGACGGACACCGCGCCGCAGTCTTCTGATAGCGACCCCCACAGTCGCAAGAGACGCGGTAGCGCCGGCCGTTGGCCGGCCTTCACGATACCGGCAGAAAACCGTGCGGTAGTGCCGGCCCCCAGGCGGCACCGCACGGAGAATGGAGCGCCACCGCACCACCACGGAGTCAAAAGTGTTCGCACCCTACTGGGCAGAATTCCTAAGCTTGGCCATAGTCCACCTGCTTGCAGTAATAGCCCCAGGCCCAGACTTCGCAGTAGCCGTCCGCCAAAGCGTCCGCTTCGGCCGAAAAGCAGGCATCTACACCTCGCTGGGAATAGGCGCGGGCATCTCGGTCCACGTCCTCTATACCCTCATCGGCGTAGGCGCACTCCTGCACACAACCCCCTGGCTGATGACCGCAGCCAAGTGGCTGGGCGCGGCTTACATCTTCTACCTCGGCATCAAATTCCTCCGCAGCAAGCCCAGCACGGGCGGCGAGGCCACTCCCGATGGGCCGAGTGAAGTCGCGCAGCAAACCCCCAGACAAGCCTTCGCCATCGGCTTCATGACCAACGCCACCAACCCCAAGGCGACCCTGTTCTTCCTGGCGGTGTTCACAACACTGGTCAGCGCAAAGACACCGCTCCCCGTACAGATGCTCTACGGCCTGTGGATGTGCCTGGTCAACGCAGCGTGGTTCGTCCTGGTCAGCGTAGCCCTCTCCACAGCAGCCGTACGCCAACGCTTCATGCGCGCCAGCCACTGGTTCGAACGGGTGATGGGCGTGCTGCTGATCGGGTTTGCGCTGCGACTGGTGTTCATGGCGTAACACGAACTCGGCCGAGGGTAGGGCGGAGACACGCCGGCGTGTCTCCAATGCCTCAACTACAGCCGGACTCCAGACGTGCGAGCCTCCAGCTACTCGCTCAACGCGTCCGGACGGCTCTTCTTCGGCTTGTGCTTCTGATACCGGTACGGCAGCGGCACCGGCGTCTCATCCAGCGTCAACGTAACGCGTCCGGGCATCACCTCAACAAACACCCGATGCCCCGTCTTGAATCCCAACCGCTCCATCCATACCCCGCACAGCGACAGGTAGGGAATGGACAGGCCCGGCGGCAGGATGTTGCCGGCCGGGTGCCGCAGGGCGGAAATGCGTAGGCTCTTGGGCTGATACCAGCCGATGCCAACCTGCTGGCTGGGATCGTTGCATGAATCCATCTTTGAACTGCGCATGCTTCTACTCCATCGGAAGTACTCCCTTGTCGGCGACAAGGGAGTCGGGAGGTTGATATCCGTTAGACCATCGGCGTGACTTATTTCCCAAGGGGGTGTTGTATTCGCCACCCTCCCGACGCAGAACTTCATGCTTTCATGGGTCTAACAAGGGGATATCAAGCCCCGAATCCAGACGATGCACAGCTGCTCAAATAGAGAGAAGTTGATTCTTACCCAGCATACCGGCATGTTCGATTTACTTGATCAATGGTGTGACGCAAGTGAGCCGAAATTCTGGCGTCAGCTGGTGATTGCTGGAACGAACGTCCCAGAATCAGTGGCATACTCTCGTGCCAAGCGCTCCTGTTCACTGGCCTCACCGCACCAGAAGAGGAGTCGTAAGCAACCCGGGGTGCGCTGAACATTGCTACGCAGTGCAGGCGCGACCCACATACACAGCCGCTGCCTTTCTACGCATACTCATCCCTCTTCAACCAAGCGACCAGCGCAGAAAAAGCAGGTGAGGGCTGCCGGCGGTTAGGGTAGTAAAGATGGTAGCCGGGGAAGGGGACGCACCACTTGTCCAGCACAGCCACCAACCTGCCCTGAGCGATGTGCTCGGCTACCATCGGTTCCGGGGCGTAGGCCAAGCCCAGTCCGTCCAGTGCGGCATTGATGACGTGGGTCATACTGTTGAAGACCAGCGGGCCATCGCCGCGTACCGTGAACTCCTTGCCCTTCTCTTCGAACTCCCAGGCATAAATGGCACCGTTTGGGCGATGCCGGATGTGCACGCAACGGTGTCGGGTGATGTCGGCGGGCTTTCTGGGCTTGGGATGTTTCTGGAAGTAGCCGGGAGATCCAACCACCACCAGCCGCCAATCCGGTCCGACCCTGACAGCGATCATGTCCTTGCTCAGCGCTTCCCCGAGCCGGATGCCGGCGTCGAAGCGCTGCTCCACCACGTTGGTAAAGCCGTAATCCACGTAGAACTCAAGCGTGATATCCGGGTACTCGGCCAGGAACCCGGCAAGCCGTGGTCGGATGATGGTCTCCATCGAATCATCCGTGCAGGAGATCCGTAGCGTTCCCGCCGGCCGGTCGCGCAGGTCCCCCAGCGCTTCCACGCTGGCGCCGATAGCCTCGAAGTGCGGTGCGATGGAGCGCATAAGGCGCTCGCCGGCTTCAGTGGGGGAAACGTTGCGCGTGGTGCGGGCCAGCAGGCGAATGCCCAGGCGCTCTTCCAGCAGCCGCATCGAATGGCTCAGCGCAGAGGGCGTTACCCCAAGGCGAATGGCGGCCTTGGTGAAGCTCTGCTCTTGGGCCACCACTAGAAAGGCTTGCAGATCATTGGTCTTCACGGCGCTCATGGACCAATTGTGAGCTCAACTCAACAATGCATCAACTTTCAGCCGGCTTATCACGGTAGCGGGCGGAGCCTATCGTGGCGACCTCAGTCCCCCAACCGAGGCCGCACTCGCATGAAACCGACCACGTTGCTGCTGGCGCTGCTTGCCAGCTACGTACTTCCGCTTCCCGCCATGGCTGCAGATACGCCCGGGGCAGCCCGTCCCGCCGGGGCAGACAACTTCTACCGCAGCCCCACTGTCACTGGTGAGCGCGTCAGCTTCCACAACCAGTACCAGATGGAAGTGGTGGGCACGCTGTACCGCCCTCAGGGCTTGCCTCGCGGCAGCCGCGCCCCCGCCGTGGTGGTTGGCCACCCGATGGGCGCGGTGAAGGAGCAGAGCTCGCAGCTCTACGCGCAGAAGCTGGCCGAGCAGGGCTTCATTACGCTGGCAATCGATCTTTCCTTCTGGGGAGAGAGCGGCGGCACCCCGCGGCACCTGGTGGCGCCGGAAATCTATTCAGACGACATCAGTGCGGCCGTGGATTTCCTGAGTACGCAGCCCTATGTGGACCCGGATCGGATTGGCGGCCTGGGTATCTGTGGCAGCGGCAGCTTTGTGATCAGCGCCGCCAAGATCGACCCGCGCATCAAGGCCATCGCCACGGTGAGCATGTACGACATGGGTGCGGCGGCACGGGAGGGGCTGAACAACGGGCAATCGCTGGAACAGCGCAAGACGGTGATCCAGTCGGCAACCGACCAGCGCTTGGCCGAGTTCAAGGGCGGGGCGGCTGTGTACGTGCCAGGCACAGTGAACAAACTCGATGCTGACACCCCTGCCATCCAACGCGAGTTCTTCGATTTCTACCGTACCCCGCGCGGCGCCTACACGCCAAAGGGCGATACGGCAGAGCTGACCACGCAGCCGCTCTTCAGCAGCCTGGTCAAATTCATGAACTTCTATCCCTTCAATGACATCGAGAGCATCTCGCCCCGGCCGATGCTGTTCATTTCTGGCGACGCGGCGCATTCCCGCGAGTTCAGCGAAGACGCATACCAAAGGGCCGGCCAACCGAAGGAACTCTACTGGGTGGAGGGTGCGGGTCACGTGGACCTGTATGACCGTGCCAACCTGATTCCCTTCGAGAAACTGACGACGTTCTTCCAGCGCGGCCTGGCCGGGAAATGAGCCGCACACACGCAATCGCAGATCGCTCAAACTGGGGGGCGTGCTCGCGATGACGCTATGCGTCTTCGCGTTGATAGCCTCGGAATTCATGCCGGTGAGCCTGCTTAGTCCCTTGGCGGCAGATCTGGGCGTGACCGAGGGGCTTGCCGGGTACGGCATTGCCATTTCGGGAGCCTTTGCGGTGCTGACCAGCCTGTCGATCTCCCGGTTGGCGGGCAACATGAACCGACGAACGTTGCTACTGATCCTCACCGCATTGATGGCAGTGTCCGGTGTGGTGGTGGCCCTGGCTCCGAACTATCCGGTCTACATGATGGGGCGTGCACTGATTGGCGTGGTGATCGGTGGGTTCTGGTCGCTCTCTGCCGCAACGGCAATGCGGCTGGTTCCGGCTGCGAAGGTCCCGCGCGCCTTGGCGATATTCAACAGCGGCAACGCGCTTGCAACGGTAGTTGCGGCGCCATTGGGCAGCTACCTGGGCGGCATGATCGGATGGCGCGGCGCTTTCTTGTGCCTTCTGCCGGTGGCTGCAATAGCCCTCGCATGGCAGTGGGTTTGTCTGCCCTCCATGCCCGCGGAGAGCGGGCAGTCACAAAGCGGGCTGGTCGCGCTGTTCCAGCGGCGTGTGGTGACACTTGGCATGCTTGCCTGCGGTGCCTCCTTCATGGGGCAATTTGCCTTGTTCACTTACGTGCGGCCGTTCCTGGAGCGGGTGACCAGTGCGGGAACGTCTGCTGTACCACTGGTGCTGCTGGCCATCGGCGTAAGCGGCTTCGTGGGCACGCTCGTCATTGGCGCGTTCATCAGGCGTGGGCTTTACCGAACGCTTGTGACCATTCCGGCCTTGATGGCGCTCATTGCCGTGGCCTTGGTTCCACTGGGGCCCCAGCTTTGGCCGACCGCCGCGCTGCTCTCGGCATGGGGCCTGCTGGCAACGGCCGCGCCGGTGGGCTGGTGGAGCTGGCTGGCCCGCACTTTCACTGACAACGCAGAGGCCGGCGGCGGGCTGATGGTGGCGGTGGTGCAGTGCTCCATCGCACTCGGCTCGACCGTGGGCGGACTGCTGTTTGACAGTCTCGGCTTTGCCAGCACGTTCCTGGCCAGTGCTGGCCTGTTGCTGTGCGCCGCGCTGCTCGCTTATGCCACGGCGTACGACCGGGCGTCCACGTCGGGGTCGGTGGTCGCTGTGGAACCCCGGGGCTGATGAGGCGCGTTACGTCTATCACAGGAACACTGCTTTGCCTCCTGCTTGCGTTCGGGGCAGTAGCGGCATGCTCTGCCGAGTCCACTCATCACGCCATTTCAGCCTGGAAGGTAGAGTCACACCCGGAGGTTCATTCCATGAAGATTCGACTGATCATCAACGATCAGATGCTGTCGGTCTGATTCGACTGGCTCGAATAGACGGACGACTGCAGGTCCTTCGCACGGAAGGGCCGCCCGCGGTTCGGATTGAGTCCGACTAGCCGTTGGTTGCATACCCAACACACCACAAAGAGGTGAGCTACATGGAAATCAAACGCCTTGGCACCCAAGCGTCCATCAAAGGATCGACGGACTGGTTTACGGGCATGGTCCGCATCGATCCGCTCAATGCCGCCTCTGCGCCATCGAGGGTATCCTGCGCCGCGGTCACCTTCGAGCCGGGTGCGCGCACTGCGTGGCACACCCATCCGTTGGGGCAGACGCTTATCGTTACTGCCGGCTTCGGTTGGACACAGTGCGAAGGCGGTCCGATCGTGGAGATCCGGGCGGGTGACGTGATCTGGTGCCCGCCGGGTCACAAACACTGGCACGGTGCATCGCCCACCACCGCCATGACGCATATCGCGGTCCAGGAGGCGTTGGATGGCAGGAACGTTGACTGGCTGGAGCATGTGAGCGAAGAGCAGTACCTGGCCGGACCTCCCGCTGCTGACGCACCGGCCCGCTCCGACGGAGGCGGCTGACATGTTGGTTCGATCCGCGGTTCGCGGGCTCTTGGCCCTCTCTGTCTGGGCGCTGCTTGGCCTTCCCCATGAGGCTGAAGCCGCGGCGCCCGGTACGACGATGACCCATCTCGCCGTAACCGGCGTGCGCGATGGTCAGAACGTGAACTGGTTGGAGAAAGTGACCGATGCCCAGTACCACGGCGATTGATTGGAAATGGCGGTCCAGTCGTCTCGTCTGTCTGATGGGTGCGGTGATGCTTGCCTCCGGTCCGGGACAGATCGCTTTCGCATACGAAGGAGCAGCTATGAACGTCAAATCAAACACGGGTTCCACCACCGAACTGGACACTCGCCAGCGAGCCATTATTCCGATCAGCGCCTCAGCAGCGGCCGGCAACATGGATAGCCTTCGGGGCGCGCTGAATCAAGGCTTGGACGCGGGACTGAGTCTGGCCGAAGTGCGAGAGATACTCGTGCAGGTTTACGCCTATGCGGGCTTTCCGCGGAGCCTGAACGCGTTGAGCGAACTGATGAAGGTGGCGGAGGCACGCAGGCAGAGCGGCATCCAGGATGAAGTCGGCCGCGAGCCCGGCAATCCGATTCCCAAGGGCGACGCGTTGCTCGCTGCAGGCACCGCCAACCAGACCAAGCTGGTGGGTGGTCCAGTCTCAGGGCCATTGTTCGATTTCGCACCGCAAGCAAATGAGTTTCTGCGTACGCATCTCTTTGGCGACATCTTCGAGCGCGACAACCTTGATTGGCAGAGTCGCGAGCTGGCTACGGTCAGCATGCTGGCTGCCATGTCCGGGGTGGAACCCCAGTTGCAGTCTCACATAGGTATCAGCATGAACATAGGCGTGCGCCCTGAGCAGCTGTCCAGCCTTGCCGATGTTCTCGAAGCCCACTCCAGCTTGGACGCTGCCGAACGTGTCCGCGTTGGTATTCAACGCCAGCTCGAGGCTCGGCAGGAATGATCTTCAGGAAAGCTAGGCGCCGGGTTGCACGCGCACGTTGGAGGGCTGATTGAAGAGGATACTGATCGGAACCTTGATCGGCATGGCTGCATGCTCCTCCAGTGCTGGAGCTGAGGAGTTACAGATGACCAGGCTGTCAAGGATCACCGTAAACGCGGATTATTTGCCCGCCTATCGAGACGCCCTGGCTGCAGAGGTTCGCGCCTCAATGGAGCTCGAGCCAGGCGTGCTGTCGTTGTACGCCGTCTTCGACAAGGACGACCCGACCAGACTGACGATTCTTGAAATATATGCGAGTCGGCAGGCATACGAACAGCACGTGAAGAGTCCGCATTTCCTCAAGTACAAGAACGGGACGCTGCACGTGGTCAAATCGTTGGAGCTGGTCGACGTCGATCCCCTTCTGCCGGAGCTGAAGATCAAGTAGCGTGAACCTGGCAGCGTCCCGAGGGGCTGCGTACCGCAGGCCCTATGTGCATGCGGTACGTGCGCTGGACTACTCCGCCGGAATAAGCAGCGGCTTTTCTTTGTCTTTCAGAAGGAAGACAACGAACTTGGCGGGCTTGCTCTGGCTGGCATTGCGGCCCACGGTGTGGATATCGTTCGGGGCCTCATAGAAGGTCTCGCCGGCCTTGATGGTCTGCTCAGGCTTTCCCCTCACACCCATGATGATGGTGCCGTCGAGCACGTACACGATGGCGTGCGCATCGTGGCGGTGGATGGGGTCAACCGCACCCGGCGGGTAGTCCACGGTGATGAGCGTGATCTCTTTGCCCGGGTAGTCCTGCAGCGCCTGCGATGCCACCTCGGCAACAACCGCGTGCGGCGCATCGGTCGCATGCGTGCCCCCGTGCGCGATGGCGGCGCCGGAAAGCAGGCAGAGACCCATGGAGAGAGCGATTGGCCCCCACATCGCGCGCGCGCTCATTGCGTCACCGCCGGGGCGACGGACAGGCCCGCCTTGTCCAGTCCCCATGCCTTGTCGAAGGAACCGGGGACAGCGAGGAAAGCCACGTTGATGCGGTTCCACGCGTTGATGCCCGCGATCACGAAGGTGAGATCGGAGATCTCGTTCTCAGAAAGCTGACCGCGAACGCGCTCATACAGTTCGGTCGGCACGCCCTGACTCGGAATGCAGGTCAGCGCCTCGGTCCACGCCAGGCTCGCACGCTCGCGCGGCGTGAACAGGTTGGATTCACGCCAGATGGCCACGTGGTGAAGCCGCAGTGCGCTTTCACCGTGGATGGTGGCCTGCTTGACGTGCATATCGACGCAGAACGCGCAGCCGTTGAGCTGCGAGGCGCGGATATGCACAAGGTGGCGGATGGACGCTTCGATGGAGCTCTTTGCTTCAGCCATGCTGAGTTCCATGAGCTTCTTGGTCAGCTCGGGGGACTGCTGCTGGTAGTCGAGACGTTGGGTCATGATCTTGGGTCCTGGGAAGGGGCGCGGGGGGGTGGGCTGCAGCGCGGTTCCACGGTATGCCCAGCCACCCCCTCCCGGTAGACGCCTGCGGGTAACTTCGCTGTTTACTCCATCGCAACAATGGAAGCGTCACACCGCTGTGCGCTGGCGCGTCTATCTTCCATGGAGTAACCAGAGGGACCATTATCCAGATCCTGGCCTCGCAGCCTCGTTGTTGCGAGGCAGAAGCCGTGATCTGGTTCGGGGTGCGGCTGTAAGTCACAATGCCGTTCCGGCTTCCCTTCAACGGCAGTGAGACCCCTGGGAGTTGTATGCGCAGCCTTCTACTTCTGATGGCAACAACCGCCGCGCCGGCCTTTGCGGCAGTGAACCCGCTTCCAGACGATTTCAACGCGTTGTTCGCCACTACCTGCATGCAGTACTACTACGCGCAGGACACGCTGCGT
>NZ_JAGXKC010000140.1:0-831 GCF_019091045.1 Stenotrophomonas sp. GbtcB23
GGATGTGCCGCACCTCATAGTCTTCCCTGGCAAGCGGGGTCGCGCCGGGAAGCTTGAACGATCCGTCGAGGAGACGAGATGGGCGCTACCGAGATTATCGGCAAGCTACTATGTCGAGATCAGAGACGACGATGGGAAGTTGGACATTTTGACCTTTCCCTGATGAAGTTGGCTGCCGCGAGCCGGCGCGCGCGGCGGCAGAGGTGGTGCTCAGGCAGACATGTTCTCGAAAGCATCCAGCGTCCGTGCCGAGTAGACCAGTGCCGCGCCGGCATTCAGCGCGATCGCAACGCCAAGTGCTTCGGCAATTTCTTCCTTGGAGACGCCATGGGCGATAGCCGCTTCGACATGGCTTGCAATGCAGCCGTCGCAACGCGTCGTCACGGCAACCGCCAGCGCGATCAGCTCGCGCGTCTTGCCGTCGAGATGAACGGCTTTCTCGCCGGCCATCGCCAGGGCGGCGTAGCCCTTCATCGTCTCCGGCGTCAGCGTGCGCAGGTCGCCAACGCGCTTCTTCACTTCGCCGCGATATTCTTTCCAGTTCATCATGAAATATCTCCCGTGCTCCAATGAGCTGTTGTCAATGTGACGGTGGTCAAGTGAGTGCATATGATGCAGCAAGTAAAGAGTATTGGATATCTTGAATGCGATTTTCGCATTAAATTTTTATAAAACTGCATATGTTGCAATTCATGCTTGCTTGCTGGAAGGTTTGTCTGCGTGATACCGTCTGATCGAACCCTAGAGAGGTCGACAACGACGCATGACGTCTGATTCCCCCAATGAACTGCCAGAGACCGGACCGGTCAAAACGCTGGCCAAGGGACTGGC
>NZ_JAGXKC010000141.1:0-810 GCF_019091045.1 Stenotrophomonas sp. GbtcB23
GGCCACTGTCGCCATCGGGGGGATTGTGTCATCCACCGCATTGACCTTGTTGGTGCTGCCGGTGCTCTATCGTTGGCTGCATCGCGACCGAGCTCCCCGCGGCGATCGCACTGCCTTGGAGTCCTCGAAATCATGAACGAGATCAACCTGGGACAGGTCCGCGCGGCGATGTTTACCGACCCGGGTGTGAAGGCGGTAGACGACGTACGCCTGGTCCCCGGCAAAGAAGATGGCCGTGCGATCGCGGCCACCATCACCGTCGCTGCCCCCTCAGTTGACTTGGACTTGGTGCACGCGGTGACCGCCCGCGTGCTGGCCGACCAATTCGGCATCGATCAGGTCATGCTGTGCTTCAACGATCCGGGTCCGGTGCCGCCGCCCCCCACCGCGGCACTCTTGAAGAAGATGTGATCGCCTGCGGCCCTGTGCGCCGACAGGGTCATTGAGCGAGCGGCAGCCAAATCCAGAGAGCGACGAGCGTGGCCAACAGGACCGGGGGCGTGAGGATTAGCCCTACCTTCATGTACTGTCCCCACGTGATCCGTTGGCCCTTGCCGGCGAGGACGTGCAGCCACAGCAGGGTCGCGAGCGACCCAATTGGAGTGAGCTTGGGGCCAAGGTCGTTGCCCACGACGTTGGCATAGATCATCAATTCGCGGGTGGCGGCCGGAAGATTGGCCCCATCGATGGCCAGCGCGCCCACCAGCGTCGCCGGCATGTTGTTCATGATCGAAGCGAGGCCCGCCACTGCGAAGCCGGTACCGATGGTGGCCACAAAGGTTCCCTGCGCCGCCAGCCACTCAAGCACCG
>NZ_JAGXKC010000142.1:0-810 GCF_019091045.1 Stenotrophomonas sp. GbtcB23
AAGCGCGAAAAAGACATCACGCTGGCGGTGGCGCGTGATCGTCTCTACCTCGAGATCCTTGTAGAATACGGGGACGCCCGAGCCGGTTCCGGAGTTCTTGTTGTAGCCGTGCGGAATGTGGACAGGTGCTGTCGCGTTCTTGCCGTCAACCGTCAGGAATTCGCCTTTCGCAAGACTGTCCTGATCGGGATGGTAGTAGATCTCCCCGTCCATGAGGAGCCACTGGCCGGGAACGAATTCGGAGGTGAAAGGCTCCCCTTCCGTCAACCAGTCCTGGCTGACCACGGAAAGAAAGCCATAAGGCCTGTTAAGGTCCTTGATCCGCTTGTCATGCCATTCCTGCCAGCTCGCAATATAGTCCTGTGAAAGCACCATTTTGTGTTCTTCTCTTATCTGTTGATCGGGTGTCGAGGGTTTCTGGCCGGCATGTTCTCGCCGGAAGCGCTGCCCGCGCCCTCTTCAGCTGCCTTTACCCGACGTATCGAGATAGCGCTCCGCATCCAGAGCGGCCATGCAACCGAATCCGGCCGAGGTGATCGCCTGGCGGTAATGCTGGTCGGCGACGTCTCCCGCCGCGAACACGCCCTCCATCGAGGTCTGGGTCGCGTTGCCACCCAGGCCGGAGCGGATCGTGAGATAACCGTTGTTCATGGCCAGCTGACCCCGGAACAGGTCGGTGTTTGGGTGGTGACCGATTGCCACGAAAAAGCCGGTCGCATCGATATCACGGCAGCCGCCATCGAGCGTCGAGCGGAGCCTTACACCGTTGACGCCGGCGTCGTTGCCGAGAACCTCTTCCACCTCATGGTG
>NZ_JAGXKC010000143.1:0-795 GCF_019091045.1 Stenotrophomonas sp. GbtcB23
AGGAAGGTGCGCAGCTTGTGAGCCCGCATCGAAAGCAGGGCCATGCGGAAGGCTTCGCGAAAGCGGTCGAGCCAGGCGGCGAACACCGTTCGCCCGGACGGCGTGGCTCCCGGAAGGAGGGAAACGACGGCCGGCTTCCTGCGAACATCCGTTTTCGTATCGGACACGATCCTGCCGTCGCTGATCTCGATGTTGCGCTCCGCGCTCCCGGCGATCGCCATGTCATGGGTAACGATCACGACGGTGCGGCCTTCGGCGTGGAGTTCGTCCAGGATGCCCAGCACCTCTTGACCGCTATGGCTGTCAAGCGCACCGGTCGGCTCATCGGCAAGAACGACATTTGCGTTGTTCATCAAGGCGCGGGCGATCGACACGCGCTGTTGCTGGCCACCGGAAAGCTGTCCAGGCCGATGCCCGGTGCGATCGGTCATGCCCAGGCGGCCGAGCAGAGCCGCGGCCTGTCCATGTCTTTCGCTCCGGCTCTTGCCAGCGTAGATCGCAGGTATCTCGACATTGCCGAGCGCGGTCAGTTCGGCGAGCAGATGATAACGCTGGAAGATGAACCCGAAATGATCCCGCCGCAACGCCGCCAGTTCGTCAGCGCCGAGAGATGAGGTTTCTCGCCCGGATATCTGGTAGCTGCCGGCGGTCGGGCGGTCCAAACAGCCGAGGATATTCATCAGCGTCGTCTTGCCTGAGCCGGAGGCGCCGACAATCGCCACCATCTCCCCGGCCTCGATGGTGAGATCGATATCCTTCAGGACGGCGATCGTGCCTTCGCCCGAAGGGGACTCG
>NZ_JAGXKC010000144.1:0-791 GCF_019091045.1 Stenotrophomonas sp. GbtcB23
ATCGCCGCGGCGGGCGGGGCCTATAAGGAGCGCAGCTCGGAACTGGTCACGGCGCCGAAGCCGCCCGAGGGCACGGACCTGTATCTCAAGCGATATGACAGTCCGACGGTTCCAACCAAGGTGACTGCCGATTTCGTGCCGCTGGACTCGGACCAGATCCCGGCCAGCGAATACAAGATCTTGGCCCCGGTCGTCGTCACCACCGCGCCGTCGGACGCGAGCGACGCCGAGAAGCTGGCGAGCCTGAAGCCGGCGCTCGGGGTGATCTCCGGCACCTCGATGTCCACGCCGACGGTCGCCGCCGGAGCGGCCGTGACGGCCTCCCGCTTCCCCTATCTCCAGAACTGGCAGGTGCGCGACACGCTCCTGACCACGGCGAAAGATCTCGGCGCGCCGGGAATCGACCGGGTCTACGGCTGGGGCCTGATGGATCTGAGCAAGGCCATGAGCGGGCCGGCCAAATTGTTCCAGCTGAACCCCGATTACGACGTCTATAAGGCCGAGAAGGCGGCCGTCGACAAGTACAATCCGATCGTGCGCACGGCGGACATCCAGGCGACCAAATCCTATGAGGCGGCCAAGCAGGCCCGGCTCCAAAGGATGGACGCGGAGAACTTTCGGAAATCCGGGAAGAACGACCTCGCCGCGATAGCCGATGCCAAGGCAACGGCCGCCCAGGCCGAGGCCGACGCTTTCGCGGCCGAGGCGCGCAAGCTCGAGCTGACGCGCATTCAGCCCAATCTGCCGGAGGACACCGAGGAGGCGGCGTTCGAGTACATCAACTTTGTTGT
>NZ_JAGXKC010000145.1:0-786 GCF_019091045.1 Stenotrophomonas sp. GbtcB23
CGCCGAGGAGGTCGCCGACCGGCTCCAGTCTGCGCGCGTCCCGTATGTCTTTGCCTCCGGGGCCAGCGCGACCGCGGTGCCGGAACGCCATAGATGGGCTCCCTTCTTCGCTAAACCGTTTCGCATTACTGCATTGATCAATGCCCTTGAAGAAGCCCGCGCCGCCGGTGTTCCCGCCAGGGCCTGACATTCCAACTTACTCCAAAGTGGGGCGTCTGTGGCCAGGATTCACGGCGCTGTTGGCCACCTCCACAGCAACGTCACGTCTTGCGGCCAAGGCGACGGCGGCGGGTTCTTGCCAAGTTATGGGGGTGCTTAGAACAGCTCATGCTGGGCTGCGGGATAGATTAGGTCCTGGCCCACCCCACGTGCCATGGGATTCAGCGGATGGGGTTTGGGCTCTGCGCTGGACACGATGTGCAGCACCTCATGGCCCCGGTGGGTCAGCAAGTCTGAAATAAGGCGTCGATGGCAGCGCCACCACGGTGCCTCTGCGCACATAAGCGCTGTCCGGTGCGCGCCCGCAAGGGAGATGACCTTCTCTAGGCCACTGGCGAACTCGGCAGAAGCCATGTGGTCCGCATAGCCCTGGAAAGCGGCGTTATCCCAAGCGTCGTTCGGAGAGTCCGGCTGCACCCTGCGCCGACCACCGAGCTCAGGCACCCACTCATACACCACGCCAACAGTCGGCAGTGCGTGGGCCATTTGCTCCGAGGCGAACCAAGGGTGGCGACGAGAGCCCGGGAAGCGGCGCACAGCCGCAATGGCCGCGATATCATGCGCGGA
>NZ_JAGXKC010000146.1:0-751 GCF_019091045.1 Stenotrophomonas sp. GbtcB23
CCGTTGGGTCAGGAGCGTGGAAACTCTTGAATCCAATATTCAAGAAGGGCACGCGTGCCTGAGCAGTACTTCCGCAATGCCTCTGTCACGCGACTTCTGGTTCGATCAAGCCTAGATCTGTAATCCACGAACTGTTGACGTCGGGGGGTGTTTCCTCGTTGAATCATGGCGATAGAGCCGATTCGGCTGTTTTTCTCACGAATCCCTGCCGACCCTCAAGTAGAAGCATTTTTCCGTCGTTGACGGTGGTGCCCCTGGTCGGAATCGAACCGACGTGTACGCGCTTATCTGGCGCGTGCTCTCACCGGGGTATAAGGCCGGCGCTCTGACCATCATGAGCAACAGGGGCGTGATCGATCGATGCGATCACGCCGGTATTCGAGGGTCGAGCTGGCTCAGGCGGTTCATGGGGCAAGCATACCGGGGATGGACGCTATGCCGCTATCCCCGGGCGCGGCGGTAGGAGTGGGCCCACGCCGGAGCAGAGACCCGGCCGGTCGCCACCAGCCAGGCCATCCGCAAGGCCTGCGCGTCCACCAACGCATGGTGGCGCCTGGCCCTATGTTCCGGATGGGCTGCGAACCAGTCCTCGACCAGCAACCCAGGAAGGCCTTCCTTCGACATGCATGTCATGACCGGGGCCGGCCGGGGCCCGCATGCAGCAACCTGATCATCGGGAAGCTCAAACCCATCCAGGGCATACCGCAGCAACTGAAGATCGTTCGGGAAATCTGCCATTACCGCCGGCGCG
>NZ_JAGXKC010000147.1:0-742 GCF_019091045.1 Stenotrophomonas sp. GbtcB23
CGGGCATTCGAGGGCGCCAGCGGGTGCGCTGGAGCTTGAGCCCGCAGGCTCTACGACGCTCTATGTGAAGAAATGGTTGTTTTCAGATCAACCTTCACTGCCGGAGGGTGAGTTCGCAATTCTGTTCTATAACGAGGACTTCACTTGCCGCTCAATCTCGGCCCCCTTTACGATTCATTGATGTGGCGGAGGTGGTCGTAGGGTGGCGACCTACGGGGGCGCTTCCTGGCAAGTCACGAGGATACTAAACTGCTCCAGATCTCTGATGAAACAGATGACGTCATCTTCCTGCTCTCAACCGACTGGTTCTCAACCTGGATGTTCTCCTTGGGTCAATGGAGGGGCGGGCAGGCTTCATTAGCGCTGACGAAGGACGTCGCCAGACGTGCTGCCTCGGACATTCTTTCGGGATCCACTGACTACTACTTGGTGGATCTGTCGCCCACCAGAAAGGCGGCGACCTTTGATCAGTTCATGAAGGAGCTGAAGGCGTGCTTGGATGAAAAGGCATCGCGGGATCTCCGTAGGCTGGTGGATTCAATCACCGGTCATTCGCTGCTATCTCGTGACCAGAGATGGGCGCTCAAGGCAGCTTTGATTCGTGCGATGGCCCTCGGTCTCGGGGCTGACGCCCGCGCTGCGCTGGGCGAGGGAGTGGTGGCCGTGGTGATAAACATGTTGGAACTGCTCGGTGCCGGCGAGATTCCATTCCAGCCTGAAAGCAGATGGGACGTGGAGCTCG
>NZ_JAGXKC010000148.1:0-729 GCF_019091045.1 Stenotrophomonas sp. GbtcB23
CCGCTCGATCTCCGGCGCCGGAAAGCGCTCGGGGAACAGAAGCTCACCCTGCTCCCTCCGCGGATCTTCAAAGAACAGTTCCCCGCCGACATACGTCCGGCACTTCGCTTCCGGCTCGAATTCCATCGGCAGGTTGAGGTGCACGAACCCGATGTCGAGTTCCAACGCAACTGCCGCAACGTCCTGCTCATGAAGGCGCTGCATGATGATGACAATCGCCGACGTCGTGACATCGTTCAGGCGGTCAGAAATGCCCTCACGGAAGATACGAACCGCTGTCTGGCGCTCAGTATCGCTCTCAGCCGTTTCCGTCGAATGTGGATCGTCCACCTTCACCCGATCGCCGCGGCCACCGGTCATCGAACTGAATGGGCGAGCCTCGCTGAAACCGTTTCCGGTATTTTCAAACTTGCCTTTCGCGTTTTGATCGTCTCGAAGCTTCAAAGGCCAGAGGAATTGAAACTTCTCGCTCTCCACCAAACGGCGGAGTTTCAGATTGTCGCGAAGTACGTTCGGCTGGCTGTAGGACGTCGCCAACACCTGCATATCAGGCCGACCGCAAGCGCCCCACTCCCATGCGCTCCAGAAGACCATCAGGAGCGATTTCATCATGCCCGGAGGCACCGTCATGAGGAGGAACTGGATACGCCCTTCCGTGACCGCCTCAAGGTGCCGGCACATCGCTCTGAGTGCCCAGCCGAACTTCAATTCACGCTTCGGCTCAAGGAC
>NZ_JAGXKC010000149.1:0-723 GCF_019091045.1 Stenotrophomonas sp. GbtcB23
GATGCGTAGCGATGACGATGTCTATCTTGATGTCTCATCCATTCTCACTGGAATTTCTCCGCCTAGCGCCGATCGGCTAACGATGCGAACTTGGTTGGCGCCTGAGTCTGATGTGTGCGATTTTGAAGTAGACGCTATCCGAAAGGACGGCGAGGTCGAATGGTTGAGTCCTGACGGGAAATGCCTCGAGAGTCTGATGAAGCTGATTGTTGAACTTCGCAATTGGTACGTTTCTAACGGCTTGACGAATGGCCGGCCGCCATGGAATGCCTGCGAGTTCTCTCTTGATGTCGCGTCCCAGCGGCTATCGGTTGGGTTCCTATTCGAGTGACTTCCAACGGTGGCAGCGTCGACCCTGGAACAGGGACACTTGGAACATTGCGTGTTTGTCCCAAAATTTACACATCACTCAAGCGTTGCTGGTTTCAAGTTCGCCCGGCAGTTGATTCGCGTCGTTTCCGCTTTGGTCTGATCGCTAGTGGGGGCGACGAATTGACTACAGTTGCCGACAGGGAAGTCGTATGGAGCGCTACTTGATGCGGGCGGACTTGGCTATCCTGGACCGATGGGTTCTGGGCGATGTGAGTCACATCAACAATTGGCACCTGATCGAACCGACGGTCAACTTCATGGAGCCCGGTAGCCATAGCCTCTCGGTCACGCACCCAGGGCGCGAGGTCGACCTTCGTAGACTACAATCAGACTGCGGGAGAATTTTAACAA